>DASYOF010000239.1:0-3437 GCA_036007995.1 Thermoplasmata archaeon | reverse complement strand
GAGGCCGCGAACGAGCCGTTGGAGGCGTTCAACACCGTGGCGGCGGTCGAGGGCGACGGTCCGACGAGCTCGACCGTGCCCGCGACGGGATTCGCGAAGCCCGCGGCCCGCAGGGTGCCCGCGACCGCCGTGTGGACGCTCACGGTCTCGAACGGCACGACGCACGTCGCGTTCGGGCCGGCGCCGACGACGCAACCCGCGAACGTCGGCGACACGGAGACGACCTCGTAGGTGGAGCCGCCGGGTCCCGGCACGAGAACGGTCGCGTTCGCCCGAACAGGGTAGGTCGCGTTTGGCGGAAGGGTCGTGGTGAAGTGGCCTCCCGACGCGCTGAGCGTCGTCGAGACCCCGTCCGGACCGGTGAGCGTGAGGGCGACGGTCGCATTCAGCGGCGCCCCAGTGGAGGTGACGAGCGAGCCGACGACCGGCACGCCGAGCGTGGTCAGCGAGATCGACTGGGAGAGATGGCCGGTCGCGTTCACGATGACGCTGGTCATCGTGGCCGCGGTCCCGTTGGCGCCGGTTGGGGCGGTCGCGTAGACGGCGTAGGTACCGGCGGCGATGTAGAACCCCTTCTCGAACGTCGCCCCGTTCACGGTCTCGTTCATCTTCGAGGACGAGAGCCGGAGGGTCACCGAGGTGTTCGTCACGTTCGACGGCAAGACGAGCTGACCCTTCGACACGACCTGCGGGAGGAGCGTGAGCGAGAGATTCGACCCGGTCCCCCCGATGGGCACGGTGAGATTCGCCGGGCTGGCCGGGAGGAGGAGGCCCCGACCGGAGGTGGGCTTCGCCCACGCCGTGACCCGGTAGCCGCCGGGGACGATCGGGAAGGCGAACTGGGGGCCCCCGACCTTGACGGTCGTCGCCGCGGGGCCGGAGACGGCGGTGAAGTTCACGGTGAGCGAGACGCCCGCCGGAAGACCGCTGACGGAGAGGTTGAACGGAACCCGCGACAGCGAGACCGGCAGTTCGCCGAGCGAGCCGAGCTCGGCGGGCGTGTACGAGCAGACCCGGTACGGATCGAAGCCGGTCGCCGAGGCGCCCACGCAGTAGGAGGCGCCCGTGGGCAGCCGGGCGGGCAAGATGACCGAGACATTCCCGCGCGTATCCGCCACCGTCGTCACGGTCGCGTTCTCGGGGAGCTCGGTGAACGACACGACCGCGCCGGCCGCCGGGTACGGCGGAGCGCCGCCGGTCGACGGGGCCGCCACCACGCCCGAGACGACCTCCCCCGGACCGAGGTCAATCGGGAGGATGGTCGAGTACGGCAACGCGACGGACGTGAGGAACGCGACGGGCGGGGCACTCGAGTTCGGCACGGTCGAGCTCGCCTGGACGGTGTACCGCCCTCCGGGCAGCCAAATGGAGTACGATTGCGAGATGTTGGCGAATGTGGAGACCTGGTGGCCCGCGGCGTCGAACACAGTGATCTGCGTGCTCGCGGGTCCGGCGCTGGTCGACGGCGCGCCCACGACGTTCCCGGAGAGCTCCACGGCGGCGGAGAGGGTGAGGGTCGGGAGGGTCGTCGGATTCGTCGAGTTCAGGTAGACCGTCGTGAAGCCGGCGAACCAGCTCGAGCCGTTGAGCCCGAACCCGTAGATCGAGTAGTTGGCGAGCGGGATCGTCGCCCGAACGACCCCATCCGGACCCGTGAGGAACACCGAGCTGTTCGCCTTCGCGGCGTTCGGGGGACTGGAGGGCGGACCCGAGGCGTTGGTGGGGGCGGGGTGGTTCGGGGTCGGGACGCTCAGCTCCGTGAACCGCACCGGGAATCCGGCGACCGGGTTGCCGTTCAACAGGACCGGTTCCGCGACGGTGACGAGCGGGACGAGGACGAGCGAGACGTTCGCCGTGCCTCCGGCGGTGATGGCCACGACGGTCCCCACGGAGCCGAGCGACACGCCCGGCGCCTGGGCCTTGAGCGTGTAGTTCCCCGGCGCCAGGTTGCGGACGGTGAAGTTGCCGTTCAGGTCGCTGGTCGCGCTCGCGAGGACGCCGTTGGCGTCGGAGACGGAGATGACGGTCTCCGGCGCGGCGAAGCCGGTCGCGAAGTGGACGTGGCCCGAGATCGTGCCGGGCGAAAGCCCCACGGTCTGGTTGGACGCCTTGCCGGGGAGCGCGAAGACGTTCGCCTCATGGAACGTGGCCCCGCGGTAGGTGACGGTGAAGTTGTAGACGCCGGGCGGGACGTTCAGCATCTCGAACGCGCCGCTCGCGTCCGTCGTCGCGTTCCGCGTGGCGAGACCGACCCCGGTGAGGGTCGCGGTGGCGCCCGCGATCACCGGGTCGGTGCTGCGGATGAACGTCGAGTTGTTCGCCGTGTTCCAGTAGACGAAGCCGCTGACCGACGCCGGGCGGACGACGATCGGGCTCACCATCGTGGGGGCGTCCAGCGAAAGTCCGGTGGCGTTCGGGACCGTGACGTTCAGCCCTGCGAGCGTCGTCCCGCCGGCCTGCGTCAGGCCGTTGACCGACCCCGTCGTGACGTTGACCCGGTCCTGGCCCGGGGGCAGCACGACCGAGTACGAGCCGTTCGAGCCCGTCACCGTCGTCATGTGCGGGATCCCCCAGCTGTCGTAGACCGTCACGCGGGCCCCAGACACCGGAGTCCCGTCGGGGAGTTGGACGGTGCCGGTGAGCGGTTGTCCCGGGTAGTACTCCAGCATCGCCTCGCCGCCGCCGTAGTAGGAGTTGGTCGAGGTGTCCGCGGTGCCGTTCTTGTTCTTCGCGAGCGCCTTCACGGTCGGCAGGTTGTTCGCCGAGAAGCAGCTCGATCCGGCGGTGGCGTTCGGCTGGGGGCAGTAGTAGGCGGTCCGGTAGACGACCTGGAAGTGGGAGAGCATCCAGCCGGGTTCGGGGAGGTCGGCCCCGACCGCGTTGTTCGAGAGGCCGGGGATGCCCTGGGCCGAGGACCCGATGTCGGTCCCGTTGTACCCGACGAAGATCCGGTAGATCATCGACGAATAGAACGCCGGAAGATAGTTGATGTTGTACTGGACCGCCGTGACGCCCGCGGGCAGACCCGAGGGCGAGTAGGTGTTCCCGTCGGAGCCGAGCACCGACAGCGTGTAGTACGCGGTCGGCGCGCCGCCCGCCCCGATGACGCGGTCCGTCAGGTCGGCGGGAGCGTAGAAGATCCCCGTGTTCGAGCCGCTGAACGGGAACAGGCGCGAGTCGACCATCGCGTAGCGGATCGACCAACCGGTGTACGCCTGGACATCGTTGTACACCTGCGCGACGCCGTTCGTCGGCAGGGCGGTCGCGAGGTAGTACGCCATCGCGTCGTACATCGCGTTCTGCCCGTCGAGGTGGGTCGGGTCGACGGAGAGGTACCGGTCGGGATGGTCGATGACCATCGCGATGTCGGTGGACTGGTTCACCATCAGCGTGTGGACCGTCGCGACGTTGACGCCGTCCCGGGCCAGCACGGCGTT
>DASYOF010000238.1:0-4590 GCA_036007995.1 Thermoplasmata archaeon | reverse complement strand
TCGGCATCTCGATGCCGCCCCAGAGGCCGCTCCGGACCAGGCCGGCCCGGAGGGGTTCGAGACCGCCGCCCTTCCGGGGGATCCCGAGGAGGTCCTGACTCGCTCCGGGGTATCCCTCGATGGTCCGGAATCCCTCCGACTCGAGCGCCGCCCGGAGCCGAAGCCCGCGCGAGGTGAGCGCTCGCATCGGTCCGAGGCTGATCGGAAAGAACCGGATCCCGAGCTGCCGGAGCATCCGGTCCGACGCCCGAAGGTGCGGGGGCCCGGGCGTCTCGATCGACGGCCGGCCGAGCGGGAGGAACAAGGGCGCGTCGATGCTCACGACCGCCGGGGCCGCCCTCCGGACCGCGGCGAGGATGGCGTCGTCGGAACCGAGTACCTTCGTCTCGGTCCGGCCGTCGGGGCCGAGGACGCAGAACCCGGTCCGTCGTGCCTCGCTCCCGGCGAGGTCGATGCCGACGACGTGCCCGGGCCGGGGCGTCGGGACCTTCGGCCGGGGGCGTTCGGTCCTCGTCGACCGCTCCGGCATCACCCGGGCGGATTCCTCCGGGGGGTTTCTAATAGAGGGTCCGAGGAAGCGTTTCAGGTGGCCGCGACCCCCGACCCCCCGCCGCCGACCGAGCGCTCCTCCGCGCCGCGGCGCTGGTGGAAGAGCCCGCTCCTGCTGCTGCTCCTCCTGACCCCGGGGATCCCCGAGTACCTCACCGGCTCGAGCTCGATCACCGCCCTCTTCCTCAACCCGGCCGGGTTCGCGCTCCAGTTTGGCCTCAACGCCGCCCTCTACACCGCCGGGGCGCTCCTCATCCGGGAGGCGGTCATCCGATGGGGCAAGGGGTGGGGGTCGGTCCTCCTTCTCGGCGCGGCCTATGGGATTGTGGAGGAAGGGCTCGCCGTCCACACGTTCTTCCAGGCCGGCGGAAACCCCGTGGGCATCCTGGGGGCCTACGGTCGCCTCTTCGGCGTGAACTGGGTGTGGGTTTCGGGACTGACGGTCTTCCACGCGGTGTACAGCATCGCACTGCCGCTCCTGATCCTCGGACTCGTCTACCCCGAGACGACGGGCCGTCCGCTGCTCGCCCGACGGGGGCTCACGGTCGCGGCGGTCGCGTACCTAGCGGATGTCGTACTGCTTTCAGCGATCGTGCCGAGCCACCCGAACTTGGGGCAGACGGCGTTCTTCCTCGGGGTCATCGGTCTGCTCGTCCTGCTCGCGTACCGCCTTCCGGCGAACTTCCTCGCCCCTCGACCCGGCCCGTCCCGAACCTCCGCCCGGCGGCTCGGCCTTCTGGGGTCTGGGTGGTTCCTCCTCTGGATCTTGGCCGGTTCGTTCCTGCCGTTCACCCGACTCCCGGCCGTGGCCGACGCCGCGATCCTCGGGGCGGGCGAGCTCGGGATCCTGTTCGTCCTCTGGCGGGGCGTAGGAGCGGTCGAGGCCGAGTGGTCGGCCCTCGCGTTCGCGACGGGCCTGATCGCGGTCCTGGTCCCGTGGGAGCTGCTCCTCGTCGTCCAGAGCGACCCGCTCGCCCTCGTCCTCGGCATCGTGTCGGTCGTGGCGCTCGTGCGCCTGCGGAGACCGGTCGGCGCCCGGACGTTCGGTCGAACGGGAGGTCCGCCGGTCGCGGGACCGTCCCCGCCGCCGGGGGCCGTCGATCCGGGGTGGGCCGGGTAGGAGGGGACCTCAGGTTCGCGGTTTCGGCCGACGAACGAGGACGGCGACGAGGACGACCGTGGCCCCGACGGCGACGACTCCGAGTAGGAGCCACGAGGTCCAGGCGATTCCGCCGGAACTTCCTCCGCTCGGTGCCGGTACGCTCGCGGCCGGCTCGAGCGTGATGTTGAGCGTCGAGCTCCCGCCGGCGGCGACCGACACGTTCGTCTCGAACGTCCGATATCCGGCGAGCGACGCGACGACCGAGTAATTCCCGGCGGCGAGCGACACGAAGTACGACCCGTCCGAGAGATTCGTCGGCGTCCCGCCGACCGTGAGGCGGGCCGTCCCGGGGGCGACCGTGCCCTGCAATTGGCCCGGGGCGATCGCGAAGAACACGTCCTGAAGTCCGCCCGTGGAGGCGACCGTCATATCCCCGCTCCCCGGGGTGATCGTCACCGCGCGACCCGCGCTCACGGTGAAGCCGAACGTCCCGTTCGGGAGCGACACGACGAGCGCACTGCCGGTCCCCGAAACGTTCTGGTCGTCCACCGCGACGGCCCACGCGACGCCGGACGGATGGTTCTCCGCGACGAACTGCGACTCGTAGAGCGTCTGCTGCCAGGTCAGCGTGACCGGCGCGGACGTGGCGGAGACGACCACCGACCCGGAGTACGACGGCAGATAGTAGCCGCCGACGCCCCCCACGACGTAGAGGTACGTCCCGGCCCGGAGCGCGGTCGAAAGGGTCGGCAGGTTCCCCGAAAGCCCGAGGCCGCCGACCGTCACCGACCAGGCGGTTCCGGGCGGGAGGTCGACCGAGTCGAACTCGACCGCAAAGTCGGCGAACGGCGCGAGCGTGATCGAGCGGAACTCGCCGGCGGCGAGCGTCACGTTCGTCGCGCCGACCGGCGTTCCGTTCACGAGAAGCTGGAGGGCGTAGCTGCCCGGCGCGAGCGTGAGATTCGCGAGGCCGCCCACGAACGGCACCGCTCCCCCGTTCACGCCGATCGTCCCCGAGCTCACGTTCCCCGTGGAGATCCGTAGGGTGCCGGTGTTGCTCGGCCCGTACAAGCCCGAGAGCGAACCGCCCCCGTTCGTCGCGTGCGCGAACAACGCTCCGGAACTGTTGTCGGCCGCCAGCGTGTCGATGACGTTCGACATCGATTCCGCGGTGTTGCCGCCGTGGTTGTACGCGGCTCGGACCGCCTGGAGGTTGTGCCCGTTCCAGGCTTCGAGGCTGAGGTTCAGGTCGGCCGTGCGGGTGGTCTGCGAGAGCCCTCCGCCGGGCCCGCTCAGGGTCCACTCCGCATCGAAGTATCCGCCGAGCGGCGTGTACTGGAACCCATCGACCAGGAACCCGCGGTTCACCCCGACGGTGGTGAACGGGAACGTCACGTTGTCGAACGTCACCCAACCGGAGCCGTCCTGGTACTCGAAGGCGACGTGCGGGGCGCCGGTGGCGTTCGTCGCGACGACCCGGGCCACGATCGTGGTCGGCTCCGAGAGCGACACCCCCGACCCGGGGTAGCCGGCGGCCGAATCGGCGTAGTACGAGGGGTTGGCGAACACCGTCCCGTTCCCGGCAACGGAGTTCGAGTACATCTGACCGGTCCCGCCGGAGAGGTTCCAGACGTTGTCCTCCCAGTAGATCACGTGGGAGTGCGTGTCGAAGAACGCGACGTCCTGGATCCAGAAGACGAACGTCGACGCCCCGCTCGCGATCACGTCCTCGACGTTCAGCTGGAACGTCATGTTCGTTCCCGCCGGGCCGGTCGTGACGGAGAACGTCCGGATCGTGGCGCTCGCCTGGATCATCGGGGAGGCGTACGAGTACCCGGACCCCGACGGGGTCAGGCCGAAGTCGGCGATCCCCATCGGGGCCGGTTCGGACGAGTACGACTGGTTCGGGTCGATGACGAACGAGCCCGGGGTCAGCGTCCGGTGGGCGGTGCGGGGCGCCGGCAGCTCGACAAGGCGATGGGCGGAGGCGCTCGCCGACCTTGGAGCGTGCCCGCCCGCCGGAACCGCGGCGTTCGGAAGCGGAGCCGAGAGCGCCGTCCAGCCCGAAACGACCACCAGGAGGACCACGGCGGCTAGAACCGGCCGGTGGGTGGTCCGTGGCCGCGGCACGGGCGATGGCCGCGCCGTTGGGTGACCCCCCGATTGCACGGCCCGCCGACAAGGGTCGTGTATTAAGGCGGTGCGGACGACTCTCGCGCCGCGGCCTCTCAGCCGCCGGCCGGGGTCGCGAGTAGATCCCCGGAGGCGGCGCCGAGCGGCCCGATCATTCGCCCGGACCGCGGGGCGTCCCCGTTGCCGAGGGCTCTCAGCGATTCGAGGGCGGGCGCCGCCGGACCACGACGACGAACGCGAGGAGACCGACCGAGACCACGACGTAGAGGAGGAACCCGAGCGGGCTCACCATAGGACCCATCCCGCTCGATCCGCCGAGAGGAGTTGTCGACAGCGCGGGGGTGGAGATCGGGCCCGAGCCGGTGCTCCGGTGCGACCGCGGGGCGGGGTGGGTGGCGCGCGGAGCGGCTCCCCCGGGCATGCCGCCGCCCGGCGCCGCCCCATTGCCGGAGCCGCCCGCCGCGCCGGACCCATTGCCGCCGCTCGAGCCGTTCCCACCGCTCGATCCGTTGCCGCCTCCCGTGCCGTTGCCGGAGCCGGATCCGTTGCCGCCGCTCGACCCGTTGCCGCCTCCCGTGCCGTTGCCAGAGCCGGATCCGTTGCCGCCGCTCGACCCGTTGCCGCCCCCGGACGTGTTCCCGCCGCCCGAGGAGTTTCCGCCGTCCGAGGAGTTGCCGGAACCGTTGCCCGTCGAAGTTCCGTTCGTGCACTGGCTGCCGAACGTCCACGTGTCGTTGTAGTACGTGACCGGGGCGATGCTGCCTGGGGAGGCCGAGTACCCCCCGAACAGCACCAGGCACGACATC
>DASYOF010000237.1:0-2674 GCA_036007995.1 Thermoplasmata archaeon | reverse complement strand
GGGGCCCGGGAACGGCTGCCGCTCCGGCTTCGGAATGCCGAGGTGGGCGGCCAGCTGGCGGACCTCGTCCTTGTAGAGGTCTCGGAGCGGCTCGACGAGCGTCAGGCGCGAGTCCTTGGGGACCCCGCCGACGTTGTGGTGGGTCTTGATCGTGTCCCGGATCGACCCGCCGCTCTCGATCCAGTCCGGGGCGATCGTGCCCTGGACCAATCGGTCCGCGCCGAACCGGTCCGCCTCCTCCTCGAACAATCGGATGAACGCCGTCCCGATCCGCCGGCGCTTCTCCTCCGGGTCGGCGACCCCCTCGAGCACGGAGAGGAACCGCTCCGACGCGGGGACGATCGTGACCGGGAGCTCGCTCGCCGCGAAGAACCCGCGGACGAGGTCGATCTCGTTCGCGCGCAGTAGCCCCGTGTCGACGAAGAGCGACCGGACCCGGTCGCCGAGCGCGCGATGGGCGAGGACCGCCGCCGCGGTGCTGTCGATGCCGCCGCTCGCGGCGACGATCGCCTTCCCCGGAACCCCGGCCCGGATCGCCGACAGAGAGTCGTCGACGAACTTGGCCGGGTCCTTCACAGGGTTCCCTTCGGGGGGGTCGTCGGTTCCTCGCGCCATTTGGCGCGGTAGCGCTGGAGCGCCTCGGTGACCTCGGGGTACTTCAGGCCGAGGATCTCGGCGGCGAGGAGCGCCGCGTTCTCCGACGCGTCGAGGCCGACGGCCGCGACCGGCACGCCGGGGGGCATCTGGACGACCGAGAGGAGGCTGTCGAGACCGAGCCCGCGGTTGAGCGGGACGCCGACCACCGGCTTGAGCGTGCGTGCGGCGACCGCGCCGGGCAGGGCCGCGGAGAGGCCGGCCATCGCGACGAACACGTCGACCTCGGGGTCGGCGACGATCCGGTCGACCTTCTCCGGGGTGCGGTGGGCCGACGCGACGTGGACCTCGCACGGCACCCCGAGGTCCCCGAGCCGGGCCCGGACCTTCTCGGCGTGCTCGAGGTCGGACTTGCTGCCGACCAGGATCGCGACCTTCACGGCGGCGACGAGGGGACGCGGAAGAAAAGGCTGACGCGCCCGGAGGGCGACCAGCACAACGCCTATCTCGCCGAGACCCCCGACGGCGGCTGGTGCGGTTACATCGCGGAGGCCGGACCCGGGCCTGGGTCGGCGCCCGGTTCGGGGGCGACTACGAGCTCGGCGACCGGATCTGGCGCCGGTTCCTGCACGGGCTCGGCGCGCTGGCGGTCCTCTACCTGATCCTCCCCTCGACCACGTTCGTCGTCGTTCCCACCGAGGTGGTCCTGCTCGCCGCCCTCGAGCTGATCCTGGTGCTCGAGTTCCTGCGGCACGTCCGCGGATGGGAGCTGCCGACGATCCGGCCGTACGAGAAGGACCGGATCGCGAGCTACGTCTGGTACGCGATCGCCCTCACGGTCGCGCTCCTCGTGTTCCCCCGGCCGATCGCGGCGGCCGTGATCGTCGGCACCGCCCTCATCGACCCGCTCCTCGGGGAGCTCCGGCTGCGGGAGAAGACCCCCCTCGGCTCGCTCGCCCCCGGCGTGGCCGCCTATGCGGTGCTCGCCGGGATCGCCTTCGCGGTGTTCGGTGGGTGGCGGGGGTTGCCGTTGGTCGCGTTCGCCATCCTGGCCGCCTTGTTGGCCGTTGCCGCCGAGTGGCCGACGTCGGGGATGGTCGACGACGACCTCGCGATGACGATCGTCCCGGGGGCGGTTCTCACGGCCGTGCTGCTGATCCGACCCGGAATTGTCTGATCGCCATTCGACCGCTCCTGGGCCGCAAGCGGCAAGAGTTCCGACGCTGGCGCGAGCCGCTCGTTTAGACGCTACCCAGCCTCTTGGCTACGTCGACCGGCAGTCGTCCCCGAAAAGGACAGCGCGGATCCGCGAAGAGCGCCTTGGCTTGCTTCCGATCGAGGTGGATTTCTACCTCCAGGCTTCGAACGAGGATCCCGGAGAACCATCGGGAGACCACCTTCGGATCGTGCATCGACTCCCATGGGACCCCGTACTGGAGCACGGACGCTCGGCGCAGAGCGCGTTCGAAGTACAGGAGGCCCCCGTCGGTCGCCAGGAACCCGAAGCTGGTGCCCGCATAGGCAACGACCGCGATGAGAAATGCCGTCAGCCCGATTCCGAAGAGGAGCAGACCCACGTACGCCGAACCCGGAAACCCGGCGTGCGTTTGGGCCCACCGAGTGAAAAGCCCCAGCACCAGGGCCATCCCGGGCACCATGAAGAGGGACGCTTCCGCCGTCGCTCGAGCCATGTCCGGCCGAACGACGGCCTCCAACGGGAGAGTGTCCTTCCGAACGATCGCCATCCCCTCGACGGAGGAGAACCGAACTTGCGGTGCCGCTGGGGGAGTCATGAGTGCCTATCCCCCGCTGGAGCCGGCTCACGAATTGCCTGGCACCCGGTGCCGCCCCGGTCGGTCACGCGGTGAGCCGGCGCGGCCCGATCGGCCGGGCGGAGCGATCGGAGAACGTCGCGAGGATCGACGCGTTGCCGGTGATGGTCACCGAGTTGGTGACGCTGTTGTACGTCGCGTTCCCCAGCACGTTGACGACGACGGTCGGCTTCCCGCTGCAGAACCCGGCCCGGAGGTTGTGGGTCCCCAACGTGCCGGTCATCGTGAACGTCCCGTAGGTGAAGTTC
>DASYOF010000236.1:0-3865 GCA_036007995.1 Thermoplasmata archaeon | reverse complement strand
CGCCTCGCGGCCGGGGGCGGTCACCCTCGCCGTCAACGGCGTGAGCGTCGTGAGCGGCACGACGCTTTCCCTCGCGCTCGGGGTCTACGCGCTCTCCGAGACGATCGTCGGCTCGAACACGAGCTTCCTCGGCTGGAACAGCGCGCTGCCCGTCGCCAACGTGACCACCCACGGGACCGCGACGGTCAAAGTCCTCGGCGCCGGCACCGTCCTCGGTATCGTCGCCCTGTTCGAGTTGACGGCGTTCGACATCGCCCCGTCGACCGTCGACGTCGGCTCACCGGTCCAGTTCTCGATCCTCGCGAACTCGACCGGTCCGCTGCACTACAAGTACGTCGGATTGCCGCCGGGCTGCCTGACCGCCGACCGGGCGGCGCTGACGTGCGATCCGACGGTCGCCGGGACGTTCTCGGTCCACGCCACGGTCACCGACTCGGGCGGCGCGGTCGGCACCACCGCCAGCACGCTGCTCAACGTGGTCGGTGACCCGCTCGTCGGTGCCTTCGCGGTCACCCCCGGGGCGACCGACGCGGGGCGGCCGGTCCAGTTCCTGGTCACGCCGCAGCTCGGACTCGGGCCGTACTCGTTTTCGTACGCCAACCTGCCCGCGGGCTGCGCCACCGCCGACGTCGCGAACCTGAGCTGCACTCCCACCGCCGCCGGCGTCGGGGTCCACCGCGTCGCGCTCACGGTCACCGATTCCCTCGGCCACACGGCGTTCGCGAACGCGACCCTCACGGTCAACGCGGACCCGTCCGTGGTGGCGGTCACGGCGACCCATCCGACCACCGACGTCGGCGTGTCGACCACCCTGAGCGTCGGCGCGGCGGGCGGAACCGGTCCGCTTAGTTACTCCTACAGCGGGCTTCCGAGCGGGTGCGCCTCCTCGAACACCTCGGCGCTCCCCTGCGTGCCGGCCACCGCGGGCAACGCGAGCGTCCTCGTGACCGTCACCGACGTGCTCGGCCTCTCCGCGTCCGGGACGCTCGCCCTCGCGGTGAACTCGGCCCCCTCGACCCCCCACCTTTCGATCTCCCCACCCAGCATCACGCTCGGCCAGTCGACCGACCTCGCCGTGACCGCGACCGGCGGGACGGGCGGATACTCGTACGACTTTGATGGCCTCCCCACCGGGTGCGCGTCGGTCAACGCGTCGTCGTTCACGTGCACCCCGACCGCCGCGGGCTCGTACTCGATCACCGTCACCGTGACCGATGCGCTCGGCGCGAACACCTCGACGACCGCGCTCCTCGGCGTCAGTGCCCCCCCGCCGCCCCCTCCGACCCCGAACGGCAACCCGGTCGCCGGCGTGGATTGGACGATCGTGGCGGTCGTCGCCCTCGTGGCGCTCGTGGCGGCGGTCGTCCTCGTCTGGCGGTTCGGCCGCCCGCCGGCGCCCGCGCCGGCCGGGACCGCGGGGGCGCCGACGCCCGAAGCGGACGGATAGCGACGCCCCCGCCGGGAGCGATTCGTTTATCGGCCCCGTTCCGCTCGGCGGAGCCTCAGGGAGGCTGACGACCGACGCCCGCGGCGAATTCGGAGGGTCCGGCCCGGCCCCCGAACCTCGTGACGGTCGTCCTCGACTGCGTTCGGACGGCGAGCGTCGCGTCGCTCGGCGACCCGGACGGCGCCCCGACGCCCGCGCTCGACCGCCGGGTGCTCCGCGGCGGGACGGTGTTCTCCCACGCCGTCGCGCCGGGCAACTGGACCGTCCCGTCCCACATGTCGATCATGACGGGGACCTACCCGTGGGTCCACCGGCGCCGGACGTTCGTCCGCGGCGACCCGCCGATGGAGACGATCGCGATGTGGCTGAAGCGCCGCGGCTACTCGACGGGGATGTTCACCGAGGAGGCGCACCTCACCGGCGGCTACGGGCTCGAGGCGGGGTACGACGACCTCCACAGCCGCCACATCGGCACCTCCGACGAGGAGCGCACGCCGGTGAACCGGACCCTCGGCCACGCGAAGTTCCTCTACTCCGCGTCGTTCCGCCGGCTCCTCGAGCAGATCCCCCCGCTCGCGGTGCCGCTGACGACCCTGAACTATTCGGCGGAGGTCGGCTACAAGCGCGAGGTCTGCGGGGAGTACCTCCTCGACGACTGGAGCCGCTGGGTCGCCTCCCGGCCGAAGGACCGCCCGTTCCACGCGTTCTTCAATTTCGTCGACGGCCACGAGCCGTACGCCGAGCTCGCCGCGAGCCTCCTCCGGCGGTTCTCCGGACGGGGCTACGCCCAGGTCCCGAGGTTCTACCTCCTGTCGGTGCCCGGCCTGCTCGACCGGATGCCGTGGCGGCAGGTGCGCGCCGCGTACCAACGCGCCATCACCGAGGCGGACCGGAAGGTCGGGCGGTTGCTCGACGTGCTCGAGGCCGCCGGGGAGCTGGACCGAACCTGGGTGTTCGTCACGAGCGACCACGGGCAATCGTTCGGCGAGGGCGGCAACGTCTACCACGGCTGCGGCGCGACCGACTCCGTGCTCCGCGTGCCGCTCTGGGCCATCGCGCCGCCGGCCGCGGAGGCTCCGAAGCGCGTGGACCCGTGGGTGACCCTCTGCGACCTGCCGTCCTGGATGAAGTCGCTCGCGCTCGGCCGGCCGGCGTACGACGCGGACGGCCGTCCCTCGGTCGCGTTCCCCGTCTCCCCGCCCGACCGGGACACGATCCTCGCCGAAGGCGGGCCTGCGTCCGACCCGAACCGGTCGATGACCGGGATCCGGGCCGACCAACCGTGGAACCGCCGACAGATCGCCGCCTTCCGGGGCCGGGAAAAGTGGACGGTCGACCTGGTCAGCGGCGAGGTGCGGTACTGGCCGAACGGCGACCTCGGGGCGCGCGCGCTTCCCGAGCCGCTCGGGGAGCACGAGGCGAAGGCCGCGAAGCACGCGGTGTTCCGGATCTTCGGGAAGGACGACGTCGTCCGGTACGCGGGCGACGGCCGCGAGCTCGAACGCGAGTCGCTCGACGACGCCCGGATGAAATCCTGGGGCTACGACTAGCGGGGGGCCGAGAGCGCCGCGTCAGGCACCGGAGACCGGGGCCGCGAGACACGGGACGTCCGCCGCGATCTTCCGCCCCTGGACGTGGGCGGGGATTGGAAGACCGCCGATCGCGAGGAGCGTGGGCGCGACGTCCATGATCGCCTGCGGCGCGAGCTCCGCCCCGCGGGGCGCCTGCGGGTCGGAGAGCACGAACACCCCGTCGTACGAATGCACCGCATCGTCCGGACCGGTGTCGTTCTCCTTCAGATAGAGCCCCGGGTGGCCGACCGAACCCGCCGACCGCCACTTCAGCTCGCCGAAGTACGCCATCAGGTCCGGCGGGTCGCCGACGACCGACCGGTACGTCGTCTGGGGGTCGAGGATGCGGACCGGCATGGGTGAGCCGTCCGGGGCCTTCAGCCCCCCGAGCTCCTTCACGAGGCGCTCGCGGAGAGCGGGGACATCGCCCGGCTCGACGTTCCCCATCGGGTCGCGCCCTCGGATGTTGAAGAACAGCCGCGCGTAGTAGCCTCCGGCGCCCCAGACGGTCGTCTGCGCCCAGTCGACGTCGCACTTCTCGAACGGGGTCGGCTCGGTCGGGGTGGTCCGGAACTTCAGGTAGCCGCGCTCGGCGAGCCAGCTGTTGATGCAGAAGCAGCCGGACATCGGCATGCTCCCGTGATCGGACACGATCACGACCACCGCCTCCTTCGGGGCGGTGCCGAGCAGGCGGCCGATGCCCTCGTCGACGATCGCGTAGTACTCCTCGACGACGTGCTCGAACGGATTCCCGGGCACGAACGCCGGATGGCTCGGGTCGAAGTACTTCGTGTACGCGTGGTGGAGCCGGTCGACCCCGATCTCGTGGATCGCGAAGACGTCCCAC
>DASYOF010000235.1:0-5586 GCA_036007995.1 Thermoplasmata archaeon | reverse complement strand
CCAGCGACAGCGCGAGCTCGCGCGCGGTCTTGCCGATCTCCTCCTCGAGGACGACGCGCGTGAGCGGATTGACCTTGATGAATTGGACCTCCATCGCGGTGAGACCGAGATGGTGGACGTCGGAGATCCCGTCGCGGAGGGTGCGACCCTTGCAGGAAAGGGGGATACCCGCTGGGCCGAACCGAATCACAACGACCGACCCTCAAAATAGGCGGGACGGCCGTATTCGGTGGCCCTATATATGGGGTCTCAAAGGCACGAACCGGCACGCCGGTCCGAGGGCCGTCGAGCCCCGGTCGCCCGTCCTCCGGTACGTCGTGAGGACCTGCTCGTGGGGCGAGCCGATCGGCGCCACGAGGCGTCCGCCGTCGGCGAGCGCCGCGATCCACGCAGGGTATAGCGTTGTGCTGGCGCACGAGACGAGGACGGCGTCGAACACCGCCCCCTCGGGAACGGATTCGCGCCCGTCCCGGATGCGGATCGTGGCGTCGACGCCGAGACGCGCGAGCGTGTGCCGGCTGCGCCCCGCGAGCTCGGCGTCGACCTCGACCCCGACGAGATGGCCGGTCGCGCGGACCAGGTGGGCGGCGACGGCGAGGAGGTACCCGCTCCCGCTGCCGATCTCGAGCAGCTTCGCCCCGCGGGTGAGCCCGGCCGCCTCGAGCTGGAGGGCGACCATGTGCGGCGCGGAGACGGTCGCGTAGTCTCGGCTGAGCGGGATCGGCTCATCGAGGTACGCCCGGTCCTCGAGGTGCCTCGGAACGAACCAGTGACGGGGGACCGAGCGCATCGCGGCGGCGATCGGTGCCGGGAGCGGGCCGAGCCCCTCGACCATCTGGCGCGCCGACGCTTCCCAGGGCTCGGTCACGGCCCGGCCGCCGGTCGGTGGAACCCGAGGCCGATCAGGTAGATCTCCGACGACCGCTCCCGCGAGGCGGGCGGCTTCGTCCGCCGCCACCGCTCGAACGACGGTCCGAGGTCGCGGTCGACCTCCTCGAGCAGCTCCCCCGCGAACACCTTCGCGACGAACACGCCGCCGTCCGCGAGCACCCGCTCGGCGAGCTCGAACGCTCGCCGGACGAGGTCGACCGACCGCGCATGGTCGGTCGCGTACGCCCCGCTGATCCTCGGCGACATGTCGGAGAGCACCACGTCGAACCGGTCCGGCCCGAGCCGGTCGGCGAGCCCCGGCGTGCCGACGGTGCCATGGACGACCGTCACCCCGTCGATCGGGTCGACCGCGCGCGGGTCGACCGCAACGACCGCTCCGCGTCGTCCGACCCGTTCGCGGGCGACGATCGACCAGCCGCCCGGCGCGGCACCGAGGTCGAGGACGCGGTCCCCCGGTCGAAGGATCGGGAACCGCTCGGCGAGGTAGTCGAGCTTGAACGCGGCGCGCGACCTCAGTCCTTCGTCCTGCGCGGCGCGGTAGTACGGGTCGCGGCGGCGCGCCACGACGAATCGGCGTCCCATCTCGGCCCTCTCAGCGGACGATTCGGGATAACGCGTCCGCGGCCGGCCGAGCGCCCGGATGGGGCCGTCCGAATTTGAATCGGAGTCTCTTGCACCCCAAGCAAGAAGGATGGACCAAGCTACCCCACGGCCCCGTGCCGGGCGACGGCGGCGCCGACCCGCGACGGGAAGATAATGGTTCCGCGCGAACGGCTCAATGATGGATGATCAACAGCGCCGAGAGTCCGACGACCACCAGGATGACGGTGCCCACGATCGACAGCCAGAAGAACGACCACAGGTCCGAGACCCCCTCCTCCCGGCTGACGTGCGGTCCCGGCGTCGAGCTCCCCGGGCTGGTCGCGTACGGATTCCCTGGCGCGTGCTCGGACGATCCCAAAGACGGCCTCGAACCTCGTTCGCGGCCCGATTCTTAACGACTCGGTTCGTTCGGGCCTAGCCCGCGAACCACGGCAGACGCGCGGCCGGGCCGGTCGGCTTCAGCACGAGCGAGTGGAGGTTCGCGGCGGCGTCGCCCGGGGCGTAGGAGTCCCGCTGCGCGAGCTGGTAGAGCAGGAACAGCGCATCCTCGTCGGTCGTCACGCCGAGCGAGCGCTGGACGTCGACGTGGAACCGCTCATGGAGCGTCTCGAGGAGTTCCGAAAAGTCGACCGGGCTCTGGCCGCCGGAGGCGAACGCCCGGCGGAACATGCCGACGACCACACCGGTCGACAGGCGGAGCAGCGTGCGGCGGTCGACGACGATCGCGTGCCAGTGCGGCCGGTCGAGCCCTTCGGCGCCGAGGACCAGGATGCGGACCTCGCTGTCGATCTCGGCGTCGGCCGCGGAGGCGATCTGGTTCCAGGCGGCCTCGGCCGCGAGGTCGCTGCCGACGACGACGATCGCCCGGTTCGTCGGGCCGCTGCGTCCGCGGCGAACGGGGACGCCGCCCCACGCGCCGGGGTCGGACGCGTCGCCGACGGGAGGGAGGAACACGGGAAACGTCCGACGGGGGACGCCGGCTTCCTGGACCCAGAACGCCGCCGTCGCATCGCGGACGTTCGGTTCCACTCGGGCATACCCGAGGCGGGCCAGGGTCGATTCGGCTTCCCGGACCCGGTCCCGGACAACGCGCCCCGTCCCGGTCGGAGCTCGGTCGGTCATACTCCGACTACCTCGAGAGTTGGCTTAACGTCGCGGTTGCCCCAACGGAAGGTGCCCGGCTCAGAGCGGGGCGATCCCGAGCGCGTGCAGCCAGAAGTTCACGACCAGCACCGCGATAACGGCGAGCAGGTACGGGCCGGAGCCGATGAACGCCCGAAGGGCGACCGGGCGGTCGACCCGGCGCCAGAGAGGTAGGGCGAGGGCGACGTAGATCGCCACCGCGACGAGCACGAGGAGCGCCGCCGGCCAGGCGAACGGCGCGACGGCCACGAGGAGGACCGACGCGGGGACGAGCAGGAGCGCCGAGACCACCACGATCCGCCCGGAGTACGCCGGATCGTCCATCCGGGGTAGCATCGGGAGACCGACGCGCCGGTAGTCCTCGCGGAGGAGCAAGGCGAGGCTCCAGAAGTGCGGGGGGGTCCAGAGGAAGACGAGGAGGGAGAACGCGAGGACCGGCGCGGTCCAGCTGCCGACCGCCGCCGCGCCGCCGGCGAGGGCGGGAGCGCTGCCGGCGAACCCGCCGATGACGATGTTCCAGTTCGTTCGTCGCTTGAGAAGGAGCGTGTACACGACGACGTAGGTGAGCGCCCCGAGCGCGATCGAGAGCCCGGTCAGCGGGTTCAGCCAGAGCGTCGCGCCGCCGACCCCGAACGCCACGAGGCCGATCCCCGCGACGAGGACGCCCTGGCTCGACTTGATCCGGGACCCCGGCAGCGGCCGACCGCGGGTCCGCTTCATACCGCCGTCGACGTCGCGGTCGAGGACGTGGTTCAGCATCGCCGAACCGGCGGAGGCGAGGCCGCCCGTCAACGCGAGCAGGCCGAGCCGTCCGAGGTCGACCCGGGCGGGGAGCGCGAGGAAGTAGCCGGCAACGGCGACGAGGACGATCAGGGCGGTGATCCCCGGCTTCGTGAGCGTCACCACGTCCCGCCACCGGGACGGGTTCTCCTCGTCGGGAGCGTGCGCCATTTCGACTCCGCTCCCCCTCGGATGGCGGGCTAGGGCGCATCCGCGCCGGGGGCGGAACCGGGGTCCGGTGCGGGACGGCGCTCGAGCCGCGCGAGCGTCACGCTCGCTGGCTCCTCGTCGGCGACCCGTTCGGCCCACGACGCCCACCGTTTCGGAATGTCCCGGAGGTTCGCGAGGAACGCGATGAGGAGCAGGAGCCCGAAGAGGATCGTCGCGAGCAGGAAGTGGAGGAGGACGATCCCGACGACGAGGTTCGTCTCGACGACCAGGCCGCCGAGGAGCGCTTGCGCGAGCACGAGGATCGACGCGCAGACCGAGAGGCCCCGCAGGACCGGCCGGCGGCGCTCGGAGGCGAGACCGACGATGGTCATCGCCGCCACCAAGAGGCCCGTGACGAACGCGCTCACCCGGTGGCTCCACTCGATCGCCGTCGCCCCGCTGAACGGCGGGAGGAGAGTGCCGTGGCACGTCGGCCAGTCGGGGCAGGCGAGGCCGGAGTCGCTCGCCATAACGTTCCCGCCGAGCAGGATCGTGACGTACGTCGCGGCGAACGCGGCGATGGCGAGGAGACGGAACATGGTGTGCTTCTGCATGGATCTTCTCGGGTCCCCGGCTACGGGCTCGGCTCGGCCGACGGGGTCGGTACGGGGGAGGGCGAGGGGCTCCGGTCGGAGGTGGGCAGCGGGCGCGGGGTCCCGCCGGTCATCTGGCCCGGCGCGGGCTCCCCCCACGGGTCGTCGACCGTGACGCGCTGGCCGGCGAAGTAGCTGTAGACCATGTTGAACGCGAAGACGAGCTGACCGATCCCGAGGATCATCGCGCCGACGGTCGCGAGGAAGTTGAGTTCCTGGAAGTTCGATGTCGGCAGGTAGGTGTACACCCGGCGGGGCATCCCTTCCGCCCCGAGGAGGAACATCGGGAACAGGAGGAGGTTCACGCCCACGTACGTGAGGAGGAAGTGCACGTGGCCGAGCCGCTGCGAGTACCAGCGCTTGGTCCAGATCGGGTAGTAGAAGTAGATCCCGGCGAAGATCCCCATCAACGTCCCGCCGAGCAGGATGTAGTGGAAGTGCGCGACGACGAAGTACGTCGCGTGGTAGAGGTAGTCGACCGGGATCGCGGCCAGCATCAGGCCAGAGAGGCCCCCGATGACGAAACCGGTGATGAACGCGACGCAGAACCACATCGGGACGGCCATCCAGATCTGGCCGCCCCAGAGGGTCGCGACCCAGTTGAACGTCTTGACCGCGGAGGGGACGGCGATCGCCATCGTCGAGAGCATGAAGACGAACTGGATGTCCGGAGAGAGCCCGGTGACGAACATGTGGTGCTCCCAGACGGCGAACGACAGCACGGCGAAGACGCCGAGCGAGATCGCCATCGCTCCGTAGCCGAAGATGTCCTTCCGCGCGAGCTTCGGAAGTACGGTCGAGATGATCCCGAACGCCGGGAGCACCATCACGTACACCTCGGGGTGCGCGAAGAACCAGAACATGTTCTGGTAGAGGAGCGCGCCGCCGAGCGGCGTCCCGTTCGCGGCGGCGAGGATGTGGGTCCCGAAGTTCCGGTCCGAAAGGACCATCGTGAGCGCGATGGAGAGCGATGGGAGGGCGAAGATCAGCAGGACCGAGTTGATCAGCGTCGCCCAGACGAAGAGCGGCATGTTCCAGTAGTGCACGCCGGGCGCGCGGTGCTTGACGATCGTGACGAGGAAATTGACCGCGCCGAGCATCGAGGAGATCGATAGGATGTGGAGTCCGAGGATCCACAGGTCGACGCCGTGCGGGTTCGGCGCGAACGTCTCGGTCGAGAGGGGGACGTACCCGGTCCAGCCGGCGTACGCGTTCGAGAGCAGCAGGATGACGCCGGCGGGCGGCAACATCCAGAACGCGATCGCGTTGATCCTCGGGAGCGCCATCTCCTTCGCCCCGATCATCGACGGGACGAGGTAGTTGCCGAACCCGGCCAGGGTCGGCATGATGAACATGAAGATCATCA
>DASYOF010000234.1:0-4172 GCA_036007995.1 Thermoplasmata archaeon | reverse complement strand
CGAGCCAGAAGTGAGCCTGGACGTTTCCAGGGTCGAGAGCCAATGCGCGCTCCAACTCTCGTTCGGCCCCAGTCCAATCGTACCGGTTGTACAGGACCGGGCCGAGAGCGACATGTGCCTCGGAAAGCCCGGGATCGAGTTGCAACGCCCGCCGGGCGTACGCCTCCGCTCGCTCCAGCGACTCACGCATCGGAGCGAAGCCGCGATTCCCCCGGATGGCGTACGCCTCCGCGAGCCCGCAGTAAGCCAGCGCGAACTTCGGATCGAGTGCGGTCGCGCGCTCGAAATGAGAAATCGCCTCACTGAGCCCCTCCGCGGTGGTCTCGAAGAACCGTTGACGGCCACGAAGGAATTCCTCGTAACCGACCAAATTCCGAGTCGGGACCTTTGCGAGGTGCGCCGCCGAATCGCCAAGGAGCCGGATATGCAATGAGTCGGCGATCCGCCGTGAGATCTCCTCCTGGATCGCGAACACGTTTTCGAGCTTGCGGTCCAATGTCATCGCCCAGGCAGGGACCTCCGTTTCAACGTCGATCAGCTGGGCGGTGACGCGCAGGTCCGACCCTGCGCGACGGATGCTCCCTTCGATCACGCACGAGACGTTGAGGGCCCGACCCACGTCCGCGACGCTGAACGCGCCGTCCCGATATTTCGCCACCGAGCTTCGGGCGATGACTCTCAGCCCCGGCAGTTTCGACACCGCGGAGATCAGTTCCTCCGTAAGCCCGTCCGATAGGTACCGGTCCGACGGATCGGCGCTGATGTTCGCGAAGGGGAGAATTGCGATCCGGGTCGGCCCGTAATTCGGCTCCGTTGGCTGGGCGAGTGACGTCTCGGAGGACGCCCGCATCGAGGATGGGCCGGTCGGCAATCTGGGGATGGCAACGAAATGGTCCGCGAACTCGTCCCTCGCCTGAGGATGGTCGTTCCAGAACCGCTTGTTCTCCGCATCACCCGCGCCGAAGAGGTGGTCGTACCGAAGTCGATCCTCGCCCAACGGCAAACGTCGAGACGACTCCACGGCGATCGCGCGCAGTTGGCGCGCGCTCGACAACGCAGGGCTCGTGGCGATGTAGTAAAGCGCCAGCTTCTCGATCTCGCGAACCGTACGTCCTTCGGCGGCCGCGATCCGCGAGATCTGCGACGCCGCCACGAGGAGCTTGTCGCCCGCCCGAAGCGCAGGGACGGAAAAGCGGTTGGTCGAGGGTATGCGACTCAGGAGGTCCGGCCCCTTCGGACGGGCGGCGATCCTGCTCAGGAACTCATCGATGTCCTTCCCCCCACTTCCCGCCAAGCAATAGACGAGTCGGTGTTCCGGAAGCACCGAAGGTTCGAGGGCGGGCAGAAGCAGCTCGTACGGCCATGCTTCTCCCGGGTGTGCGTCCACCTCGTCGACCAGACAGACCACGTCGTGGCCGCCTTGGGCGACCTGCTCCAGCCGGCGACTGAAATGATCTGAATCCAGCTGCGCGAGGTTCACCTCCTGCAGCGCTACGGCGGTGTCCGCCGCGGCGGCGACTTGTTGCACCAGGAAGGACTTCCCGCTCCCGGGTGCTCCCCAGATCAGGAAGTTCGAGGGTTGGCGTGACGCGCCCGCGAGTGCACCGACGACCTTAGTCCGAAAGTCTTTGAGAGAGTTCCTCGCAGCTTCGTCAAACCTCACGTACTCCCCGGCCACCACCGCTCGCGCGAAGTCGAGCTGTTCGAGCGGGGCGATTTGACGCGCCGGCTCGTCCCCATCGTCGAACCCGGGAGCCGGCCGTGCGGACATTCCGCTCCCGAACGGGTCACCCGCATACATCAGGTCGACTGAGCGGAGAGTGATTCGGCCCTTCCACTGCTCGCTCCCCGGGAATCGCATTCGCCCGGGAACCCGGAATGACCGGTCGCCGCGGGCGATACGAAGGTTAGCCCCGGCTGGGCGCGAATCTAGCCCCGAGCGGGACTATGGCAACTTTACGACAGAATGGGTACCATTTCCGACCGCGCTGCCGGTGTCAACGCTAGCCAATATTCCGGGTGCCACGAGTTCCTCAGGAGGGCCGGGTCAGCTTTCGCGAACCGTCCGTTCATGCACGGTCCCGGAGCTCGCGGTACCCGTCCCTTTCTCTGCCTCAGTAGCTCTCCAGGTGCAGACCGGGGATCCGCTGAAAGTCTCGATCCCTCGAAACAAGCACGCCCGCTCGCTTCCGAACGATCGCCGCGATGAGGAGGTCGAGGTTGCCCACGGCCTCTCCTCGCCGGTCGCACTCCCCGCCGAGGCGGGCCGCCTCCTCCGCCGCATCGGAATCCAGTGGTAGCACCTCGAGCCGGCGGGTAAGGGAGAGGCTGCGGTCCAAGAAGCGACCCCCCCTTCGGTAGCCGGCTCGTAGAAACTCGGCCATGGCCGGCGCCGGAAGCGCAAGTTGCTCGTGGTGGCTCTCCCAGTCCAGGGCGCGATCGCGCGCGCCGGAATCCCCGCGGAGAAGGTCGAAACAAAAGCTCGCGTCAAGCGCTCTCATGTCCGGCGCCGATTCCCCCCTTGCCCTCGTCGGCGTCGTTCATCGCGACGCCGCGCAGCAAGTCGATTCCGCTCGATCCGTTTCCACTCCCCCTCGGGAACGTCCTTGAGCGCACCCGACAAATCGGAGATTCTCGCTGGCGGCTTCAGCTGCCTCCGGATCACGTCGCTGAAGCTGTCCCCGGGTCGCTTCGCCTCACGCAAGAGTGTGTAGGTCTCGGGGTCCAGCGCGATCGTCTTTGCGGACATCAATGTAAGGAACACAGGCCGCGGCTATAGCCGTTGCGTCTCTCCCCGGACGACGCCGCCCGGGATCGAGCGACCGCGAGCGGGCAGAAGCGGTCGGAGGGTAGCCCCGAGCGGATTCGGACCGTAGCCCCGAGCGGTGCTTTCTGCAAACGGGTTCGAGCCCCGGTCAACTCCCGCGCCGACAGCTACGATGCGTCCTCGCCGGGCGACGGTCACCCCCTAGAAATTGTTTTAGCCGACAACTGTTTGCAGATTGTATGAAGCTCATCCAGACGCGCGTTCCAGAGGCCGAGTACGAGCTGCTTCGCCGAAAGGCGAAGGCGGAAGGTAAGACGATGCAGGAGTGGATTCGCGCGGCCATTCGGAGCCGCCTCCTGCCAGATGAGGTCGATCCGAGCGACCCGATTTTCAGTGCGTTCCCCCTCGTCCGCGGAAGAGGCCCCAAAGTCGACGTGGCGGAGCATCACGACGAGTACCTGTACGGGCCCCTCCGATGATCCTGGTCGACACCGGGGCCTGGTATGCGCTCACCGACCCGCAGGAACGTCGCCATGGCCGCGCGTTGGCCATGTTTGGTCGATTGACCAAAGGTGAGCAGGGCCGCATGGTCACGACCGACTTCATCCTCGACGAGACGTACACTCTCATCAGAATGCGCCTGGGAATCGAACCCGTGATCCGCCTACGTGGTCTCCTCCGGGAATCTTCCAGCATTCAGCTCGTCAGAGTTTCTGACAACGATTTCGACCGCTCCGTGGATCTAATGATCGCCCACGAGGACAAGCGCTGGAGCCTCACGGATTGTACGAGTTTCGTCCTCATGCAAGAGTTAGAGATCGGAGATGCGTTCACCTTCGATCACAACTTTACCGAAGCCGGTTTTCGGACCCTCCCCGAATCGTAGGATTGCTCCGGGCTTCCGGGTCGGTCGATCGATTCCCCGAAGCGAGGGGGATCTAGCCCCGAGCGGATTCGCCTCCTATTGCCGAGTACGTTGGATACACCCTTGACGGGGGAACTTTCCTGGTAACCTGCCCGCCGGTCGGAATGGGTCGCGGGCGGAGATCGACGAGGCGTGCCGGACCGATCGCCCTGCCGGGCCGCCTCAACCCCCGAGCATCAGCTCGCCAACGAGACAGACTGGGATGAGATCGGGCGGTTAGACTCATAGCGCAGCCTCAAGTCCTTCGTCGAGTGAGTCCAAACGAGGATCACGCCGTGCCAGAACGGAGTGTTTGGTTAATCACCGGAGCGGCCCGAGGCTTGGGCACCGACATCGCGAAGGCCGCCCTGGCTGCCGGGAACGCCGTCGTCGCCACCGGCCGTGACCCCCGACGGGTTGCGGCGGCGGTTGGCCAACAGGAAGAGCTGCTTACCTTCAAGCTCGACGTGACTCGCCCCGAGGACGCCCAAGCCGCGGTCG
>DASYOF010000233.1:0-4705 GCA_036007995.1 Thermoplasmata archaeon | reverse complement strand
GTCGTACCCGGCGGCGTCGAGGAGGCGCACGACCTCGCGGGTCGCGGTGGCGATCCCCCCTGCCCGACCCCGGCTGGCCATCGACCGGATGAAGACGCCGGGGTCCGCCGGGTCGCGTTCGAGCCGGATCCGGTCCCCGAGGACGGAGCCGCCGGAGAACGGGCTCGACGGATCGACCGCCACGACGGCGACCGTCTTGCCGATTCCTCGCAGGTGGGCGAGTAGGGCGTTCACGAGGGAGGACTTCCCGACGCCGAGCGGACCGGTTAGCCCGACGACCTGGGCGTGCCCGGTCCGGGGATGGAGCGCGGCCAGGATCGGGGCGACGGTCGGGTCGCGACTCTCGACCCGGGTGATCATCTTGGCGAGCGCCCGACGGTCCCCTCGGACGATCGCCCGCGCGTCAGCGGGGAGGGCGCGGCCACCGGTCATGTCCGGTGACGAGCGATCCCACGGGCGGTCCGGACGATCTCCTCGAGCGACGTCCCCGGTCCGAAGACGGCGCGGATCCCGATCTTGCGGAGCCGCTTCGCGTCGTCGTCGGGGATGATCCCCCCGGCGAACACCGGCACGTCGCGGACCTTGCGGGCCTGGAGGAGCTTGAGGACGCGGGGAAACAGCGCCATGTGGGCGCCGGAGAGGCAGGAGAGGCCGATCAGGTCGACATCCTCCTCGATCGCGGACTCGACGATCTCCTCCGGGGTCTGGCGAAGTCCCGCGTAGATGACCTCCATCCCCGCGTCCCGGAGCGCGCGCGCCACGACCTTCGCGCCGCGGTCGTGGCCGTCGAGGCCGGGCTTTGCGATCAGGACCCGGATCGGCGTCGCCGCGGGAGGTTCCGCCATCCGGCGCGGCGAGCGGGGCGTCGATGAAAAGGCTTGCGCGGGCTCGGACCGTCAGAGGAGCGAGAACGCGTCGGCGAGCAGGTTCCCGAACACGACGCCGAGCACGGCCCCGACCGCGAGCAGGACCACGAACGGGATCTGCGGGGTGACCCACACCGCGCCGACGCCCTTCGCCTGCAGCTCGTCCCGGAACCGCTCCCGCAGCTTGCGGTCGTCCTCGGCGGTCTCGACGTCCTCGTCCCGCCGGAACGTCGGGTCGGTGACCCAGACGAACCGGTTCGGAAGTTCGTCGACCGGGATCGGGAAGCCGGTGAACGTCCGAATACCGTTCCAGTCCCCGTGCCCGGCGTTGCGGAAGAAGAGTGCGAGCGGCACCGCGACGGCGGCGAGCGCCCCGTTCATCAGGAGCGTGATCGCGAACGGGTAGAACGAGAGGATCCCGACCGCCGCGTGGGGGGCGAGGAACACCATCGCATCGAACGGCACGACCGCGCCGGCCACCATGACCGCCTTCGCGTCCGCGCCGCCGTAGAGGAGGTTCGCCTCGAACAGCCCGCGGGCGACCAGGACCGCAACGTACGCCGCGATCGCCGACGCGGGTAGCCCAGACGGGCCGATGCCGACCTGCCAGCCGGCCAGGAGGAGCATGGCCCCGACGGCGACGTACGCCCCGAGCTCGAGGAGACCCGGCACCGACGGGAATCGGCGGCCGACCCAATCGTCCCACGGCACGAGGTGCTGTACTACGAGGGCGAGCACCACGAGCCAGAGGAGGAGCGGGGTCGTGCCGCCCGCCGCGACGACGACCGTCTGGAACCCGCCGCCCACGAGGACGATCGCGAGCCAGATCCGGTCGTCGACCTCGCGGGTCCGGATATCGATGAGCGCGGCGACCGTGAATCCGACGAGAAGCACCCCGATCGCCGCGTTGCTGGCGTCGACGATCGACATCGGTAAGTCGGCGCGCCGACGCGCCCGCTACCTATTTAAACCGAGTGAAACTGGCGCGCTCGCTCCCGACGAGGACCCATGGTCGAGTTCAAAGTCGTCATTTCCGACCGGGCGACGTCGTACGCCCGGACCGTCGGAGACCCGCAGTCGGCCGGGTTCCTCGGCAAGCGCATCGGGGAGACGATCGGTGGCGAGCTGCTCGGCCTCGCCGGCTACACCTTCACCATCCGCGGCGGCACGGACAAGAGCGGCTTCCCGCTCCGACCGGACCTGCCCGGGGCCCGGCAAACCCGCGTCTTCGTGGGCGACGGGTTCGGGTTCCACGCCCCGCGCCACGGGATGCGGAAGCGGCGGACGTTCCGGGGGAACGCGATCAGCGAGGACACCGTCCAGGTGAACCTCGTCGTCGAGCAGAAGGGGCCGAAAGCGCTCCCGGAGCTGCTCGGCGCGTCATGAAGGCTCCGAAGCAACCCGAGGTCAACATCGGCCTGGTCGGTCATGTCGACCACGGCAAGACGACCCTGACTCAGGCGCTCACCGGCGAGTGGACCGACCGCCACTCGGAGGAGCTGCGACGCGGGATCTCGATCAAGCTGGGCTACGCGGACGCGGCCTTCTACCTCTGCCCGACCTGCCCGTACCCGACGAACTACTCGACCGACCCGAAGTGCCCGAACGACGGGTCCAAAGGCAAGTTCCTGCGCGCGGTGTCGTTCGTCGATGCGCCCGGCCACGAGACGCTGATGGCGACCATGCTCAGCGGTGCCGCCATCATGGACGGCGCGCTCCTCCTCGTCGCGGGGAACGAGCACGTTCCCCAGCCGCAGACCCGGGAGCACCTGTACGCCCTCGACATCATCGGGGTCCGGAAGGTCGTGGTCGTCCAGAACAAGATCGACCTCCTCACCGACGCGCAAGCGAAGGAGAACTATGGGGAGATCGTCGAGTTCCTCAAGGAGTCCCCCATCGCCGGCGCGCCGGTGGTGCCGATCTCCGCGAACCACCGCGTGAACATCGACAGCCTGATCGCGACGATCGAGAAGACGATCCCGACGCCGCCCCGCGACACGACGAAGCCCCCGCTGATGTTCGTCGCCCGGTCGTTCGACGTCAACCGGCCCGGCACGCGGCCGGCCGAATTGCGCGGCGCCGTGCTCGGGGGCTCGCTCGTCCAAGGGAAGTTGACCGTCGGGGAGGAGATCGAGATCCGGCCCGGCGGGACCGGCCTCACCGAGGGCCGCGCCGACGCGCTCCGCACGAAGATCACGAGCCTGATCTCCGGCGGGATCTCGCTCGACGAGCTGAAGCCGGGCGGTCTCGCCGCCATCGGCACCGGGCTCGACCCGGCGCTCGCGAAGAGCGACGGGCTCACCGGTCGCCTCGTGGGAACGCCGGGCACCCTCCCGCCGGTGACGCAGAAGCTCCGGATCAAGGCGATCCTCCTCGACCGGGTCCTCGGCGCCATGCGCGAGACGAAGGTCGAGAAGATCCGATCGAGCGAGCTCCTCGGGGTGACGGTCGGCACGACGATCTCCGCCGGCAAGGTCACGAGCGCCCGGGGCGACGAGGTCGAACTGACGCTCAGCCGCTCGGTCACGGTCTTCCCGGGGAGCCGGGTCGCCATCTCCCGGAAGATCAACGCCTGGCGACTGATCGGGTACGGCATCGTCGAGGGAGCCGCAAAATGAAGCCGGACCTGATGGAGATCCTCTGCTGCCCGACGTGCAAGGGCGACCTCACCTTGACAACGACGAAGACAGAAGGCGTCGAGATCCTCGAGGGGAACCTGCGCTGCCCGAAGTGCGGGGTCGACTATCCGATCTCGGACGGGATCCCGAACCTGCTGCCGCCCGAAGACCGCGATTAGCGTCGCCGTCTCCGCGCCGCCGCCCTACGGGTGGCCGTAGAAGTAGCCGAACAAGACGACGAACAGTACCGCGCACACGAGGAGCGACGGGATCAACCACGCCGCGGCACCGCGCGAGCGGCTCTCGACCGAGCTGCCGATCGTCACCACGGGGATCGAGAACGTGAGCCAGTAACCGCTCAGGATCACGTGGTAGAGCGCCGCGGAGGTCCGGTTCCCGGACGGGTCGTGCCACGCGACCGAAACGACGAGGACGACGCCGAACGCCAGAAAGGCGAGGTCGATCCCGGCGGCCTCGAAGAACCCTTCAAGGATCCGCTTGCGCCGGGGGTACTGCTGATGGACCCACCAGAGGATCACGACGAACAGCCCGAGCAGTCCGACCAGGACGTAGAACGGCGGAACGTCGAGCCCGAGGGAGTACGGGCCGGTGCCGGGGGACGGGGGCCAACCCATGGGACGATCCTACGGTCCGAGAAGGACAGCGCGGCACGGGGCCCCGTCGCCGTCGCCCAGGCGGAGCGGGAGGCATCGGAGCTCGTACGCCCCCGGCTTCGCTTCGTCGAGGCAAAGTCCCTCGAGGATCAACGTCCCCGACGAGAGAAGGGTGCGATGGACCGGAAATCGGCCGCTCGGGTCCGATTCGATGCTGAGCGAGTCGATCCCGACCAGCCGGACGCCCCGGTCGACGAGCGGCTGGGCGGCTTCCGTCGAGAGGCCGACGTAGTCCTCGAAGAACGGCTCGCCCCGCGCCCACCGGGGCGAGTTCGCCGTCCGGAAGAGCACCCGGGTGGTCCGCGGCGGGATCCGGTCCAAGTCTTTGTCGGTCACGGATCTGGCCCTCGGGTCGACCTCGACCACCGCGCACGGACCGTTCAGCACCCCGAGGTCGAGCTGGTCTGCCGCGAGGCCGTTCTCCGCGAAATGCCGCGGCGGGTCGACGTGGGTCCCCGCGTGGGAGCCCAGCGACCACACCGAGAGGTTGTACGAATCGCCGCGGGTCAGTCGTCGCACGGGGGTCGACGTCACCGCCGGGTCCCCC
>DASYOF010000232.1:0-4713 GCA_036007995.1 Thermoplasmata archaeon | reverse complement strand
CCGCGCCCGTTCCTGTTCCCGGAAACGCTCGCGGCGTACGTCATCGCGAACGTCCTGATGATCGGGGGGCTCGCGCTCTACGCGAGGCGACGACTCCCCACGCGCCTGCCCCCCGGTCCGGCGGCGCCGGGCGAGGCGCGGCGGCTGTACCTCTTCGCGATCCCGCTCTTCGTCGTCAGCGTCGCCAGCTTCGTCACCGGCAACGCCGACCTGCTCTTGCTGGGCGTGTTCCACTATTCCGGCGTCGGGTCGTACTCGGCGACGCTCACCCTCGCCCGATTGCTCCAGATCGGCACCGGCTCGCTCGCGTACATCTTCCTCCCCGTCGCCGCGCGGTTCGTCCGCGAGAAGGACATCGAGGGGGTCCGGATGACCTACGCGACCGCGACGAAGTGGGTCGCGCTCACGAGCCTGCCGCTATTCCTGCTGTTCTTCTTCTTCCCGTCGGCGGCGCTCGGGTTCGTGTACGGCGGCCGGTACACCGGCACGACGGTCCCCCTCCAGATCCTCGTGACCGGCTCGATGCTCGCAACGCTGGTCGGGCCGGCCGCCGCCGCCCAGGTGTCGTTCGGGCAGACGAGGCTCCTCGTGTACAACGCCGTCGTCTCCGCGCTCGTCGACGTCGCGCTCGCCGCCGCCCTGATCCCGACCTACGGGGCGACCGGCGCGGCCATCGCGTGGGCGACGGCGAACGCGCTGAACCCGATCCTCTCCATCGTCGAGATCGCCTTCCTCGAGGGGGTCCACCCGTTCCGGCCCCACTACGTGGTCCCGGTGCTGCTGACGGGGGTGCCCCTCGCGGCCCTGTTCGTGCTCGTGCCGCTCGCGGTGTCCGGCCTCTGGCTACCCGTGCTGGGGCTCGGGATCGCCGGGGCGTTCATCGCGATCGTGATCCTGACCGGGAGCGTCGACCACGGGGACGGCCTCGCCCTCGAGGTGGTCGAACGAACCCTCGGCCGACGGCTGACGCTGGTGCGTCGCATCGGCGGCTGGCGAGCCCGGGCGGAGCCCGAACCGCCCCGTTGAGCGGGGACGGGGGCGGACCCGGTCGAGCGCGATCAGCCCTACGCCCGCGGCGAGGAAGAACACCACATCCAGTCCGAGGGAGTCGGCGACACCGACCGCCCCGCTCCAGTCGGCGATCGCGGCCACGGCGAGCGCCAGGAGGGCCGCGTAGAGCGGGAGGTGAGGGTTCAGGCCGGCCCAGTAGGAGTAGGCCGCATACGCGGCCAGGAGGACGAGCAGGACGTCCTGGAGGGGGACGCTCACCGGGCGGTCCGAGCCGTCGCGGCCAGATAGCCACCTCCCCCCAGCGTTCGACCCGGCTCGGGGATCCGCGACCCTCTCGGCCGGACGCCGGCCGACGGGCGAATCTTGAGGAAGGACGAAGAACGCCTCCTATCCTCCTCGAGGGCGCGCGAGCCAACCTTTACATAGAACGCCGGGCCCTTTCTTGCTGGGTCCTGACGGGCCGACGGCGTAGCCATGCGTAGAGTTCTGGAGCGAAGCCGGCTCGTGCCGTTCGCGCTCGCCCTCGCCATCCTCGGCACGGTCGTCGCGGGGGCGCTTGGCCCGGCCACCGGCACCGTCGCCGCGGCGTCCAGTTGCCAGTATGGGACCTGCACGAGCACCGGCCCGGGTCTCCTCACCTACGGGGTGGCGGCGATCGTCGCCCTGATCATCTTGCTCATCGCCGCCGCCCTGATCTACTACCGGCGCCGGGGCGGCAGCCAGCCGCCGCCGTCCTCGGGCGCCGGCGGCGTCGCCGCCTGGGAGGGTCCCGGCGGACCGGAATCCCCCGCCCCCGGTGAGGTGACCCCCGAGTACATCGAAGGTCCGGGCGACACCGCGGTCGCCGCGGGAGTCGCCGGCGCCGCCGTCGGCGGCGCGGTGGCGGCCGAGGCGGAGCCGGCGGACATCGACTCCCTGATGGGGGAGCTCGATCGCATCAGCGGCGAGATCCTCAAGCGCGGCCCCGGCAAGAAGGGACCCGGGACCGCCGGCGGCGGGGACGCCGACTCGGCCCCGGCCGACTCGTAACCGGCGCGCCCGCTCGGCGTTATACCCCCTCGTTGGCTGATTCCGGACGATGAGCGGCCCGACCATCGCCGACCCGAACGAGGAGACCCTCCTCGCGCGGCTCCATGAGGAGATCGCGAAGGCCCCGACCCCGGTGCGGGAGATCGAGGCCGGTATCTCGCTCTCGATCGCGCTCGGTCGGCGACGCCCGGCGGTGGCGTGCGGAGGTTGCCAGACCCCCCTCGAATTCGAGGGCATCCCGGCCCGGACAAATGCGGCGCTCCGCGTGCCGTTCCGGCTGATCTTCGCCGGCCCGACTTCGCCCTCCTAGAGGCCGCGCCGAGGCTCGCACCCGAATGTTCTCGCTCCCGATCATCGAGACGCTCGTCTCGGTCCTGACCGCGGCCCTCACGGCCGGCGGCCTCGCGGCCCTGTTCGGCCTGATGGCGGTGGAGAGCCTCGGGATCCCGCCGCTGCCGAGCGAAGTGATCTTGCCGTTCGCGGGCTACTTGGTCTTTACCGGCGTCTACCCGTTCTGGGCCGCCTTCCTGGCGGCCCTGGCGGGCGGCGTCGTCGGGGCGTTCGCCGCGTACGCGATCGGGCGGGACGGCCGGCACTGGCTCGAGCGCTCGGGGACCGGCGGCCTTCGGCTCGACCCGAAGCACCTGAAGGCGATGGACCTCTGGTTCGCCCGGTACGGGGAGTCGACGGTCGCGCTCGCGCGGCTCCTGCCGATCGTTCGCGCGTACATTTCCTACCCTGCCGGGACCGCCCGAATGGACGTCAAGAGGTTCGGTCTCTACACGGCGATCGGGGGCGCTCCGTTCACCGCGGCGCTCCTCTACCTCGGCGTCCTGCTCGGCAAGCGATGGAACGAGGTCGAGTCGACGTTCCGCTACCTCGACATCGTCGCCGCGGTCGTGATCGTGGTCGGGATCGCCTACGTCGCGTACCGGTGGCGCCGCGGCCGGCGCCCCGCGCCCACCAACGCGCCGGCCTCGAACTAGCGGTCCGCAGCGGGACGGCGCGCCGCCCAGGGCAGAATCTCTCGAGCCGCCACGGCCTCCGGACGCCCGGCGGGGTCGCGTCCCGTTCGGCTTTCGGCCTCGTCCGCCCCCGTCGTCAGCCGGGTCGCGGGAGCCCGCGCGGGGGAGAGCCCGAACGTTCGACCGGCGCGAACTCGGGACGCAGGATCCGTCCGTCCGGCCGACCCACGTACTCGCCGTTCTCCACGATCGGTTCCCCGTCGCGCAGGTGCCACGTCGGGAACACCGCGGAACGACCCTCGAACGGGGACCAGCCCGCCGGGGACCGGAGGCGTCGACCGTCGACCGCGCGGCGTTTCCGGAAGTCGACGGCGATCAGATTTGCGCGGTGCCCCGGCGCGATCCGCCCCATCGGAAGACCGAAGAACCGGGCAGGCCGGTCCATCGCGGCCGCGAGGAGCACGGGGAGCGAGAGCTCGCCGGACCGGACCAGCTCGAGAAAGATCGGCAGCATCGTTTCCACGCCGGGCACTCCGCTCGGCGCCTTCGCGAACGGGAGCTCCTTCGCCGACCGGTGGTGCGGGGCGTGGTCGCTCGCGAGGATCGGCACCGCGCCGGACACGAACCGCTCCCAGAGCGCCCGACGATCGCTCTCGCTCCGGAGCGGGGGATTGCACTTGGTGAACGCGTCGCCGTCGGCGCGGGCGCGGAGCAGGAGGTGATGCGGCGCCACCTCCGCGGAGATCCCCGCGGCGCGGGTCCGTTCGGCGGTGTCCGCTAACGTGGCGTGCGCCACGTGAAGTCGAAGGGCGGGGGGCCGCTCCAGGAGCCGGTCGACCGCCTGGCGCTCGGCGACGGGCGGCCGGGAGGCGTTCCACTCTTCGGTGGAGTTCGGCGGGCGAAGAGACCTGGGAAACGACGCCGGCCATTCCGCATGGACGGAGAGCGGAAGCCCGGCCTCCGCCGCGGCCTCGAGGATCGCCGGGAGGTCCGGCGGAGGAGCGTCGGTCGCGTCCGTCGTCGGAGCGAGGTAGAGCTTCAGCGCGCCGGCAACGCCCGCGAGGGACCGAATCGCCCGGGCGGACTCGGCGGACCCGTAGAGGACCGCGTCCACCGCCAGTCGCCCGCGGGCGAGCGCGGCCTTCTCCTCCCACCGCTCCCGGTCGTTGACGATCGGCGTGGTGTTCGGCATCTCGCCGACCAACCCGATGCCGCCGATCGCCGCGCCCTCGGTTCCGGTCCGGAACGATTCGGCCGGATCCGGTCCGGCGGGTTCGCGGAAGTGGACGTGGACGTCGGTCGCGGCCGGCAGCAGGACCGCCTCGCCCAGGTCGATCCGCCGGCCGCCGGCCCGGAGGTTCCGGCCCAGGCGCCGGATGCGGCCGTCGCCGTCGATCCCGATCTCGACCGGGCTCAGTTTGCCGTCGAGCCATGCCCGGCCCGCGACGACGAGCTCGTAGCCACCCGACGCCTCGGCCCCCGGTTGGGTCTGGGCCGGCTCCCGACCGAAGGGCATCGTGCGAAGGAACGGCCCGAGGATTTAGGGTCGCGCGGCCGGGGGGCGAACGCTCATAGGCCGACCTCGGGTCGGCGGGGAACGCGGATGCCGAAGCGGGCCAGCTGGTCGTACGCCCGGGCCGGGGTCGACCGGCGCTCCGTCTCGGACGCTCTCCACGCCCTCCTCGCGGGCGCCCGGTACCGGCCCCCG
>DASYOF010000231.1:0-5092 GCA_036007995.1 Thermoplasmata archaeon | reverse complement strand
AGGACCCGAAGGGGCTCGTCCCGCTCGCGGGCGACGTCGCCCGCGCGGTCCAACAGGAGCTCCAGCTCCTCGGCTTCTACAACGGCCGACTCACCGCGACGTGGGACGAGCCGACCGCGAAGGCGTTCGCGAAGTTCCTTGGGGAGAACAACTTCGAGAACAAGGCACGGGAGGACGGCATGGCCTGGCCGAGCGTGCTGCAGTACCTCGGCGAACGGTCGCGCGCCGAGACCGCGCGGCGGACCACGACCGCGCCGATCGTGACGAACGCCCTGAGCCGCGGCCCGGGCGCCGCACCGACCAAGGGGGAAACGGCATCCCCGCCGAAGAGCGAGACGAAACCGAAGGGCCGTCGGTCGAAGTGACGGTCCGCCACCGCGCCGCCTCCGAGGCGGAGGCGCGGGCGCTGTGGGCGGCGGTCGCGGCGGACAATCCCAGCTACGTGACCGGCGAGGTCGTGGGCGACACGCTCGAGATCCGGGTCGCCGCCGCCCGAGCCGGGAGCGTCCGGCAGACCCTCGACGACCTGCTCGCCGCGCTCGGGGCGGCCGATCGTGCGGCCGCCGCGGCCCGCCGGCGCTGACCGTCCCGCGGTGCGCCCCGGCGCGTTCAGCGCTCCGCGCGGAGCAGACGGCCGACGCGGCTCACGACCTGGAGACCATCCGATCGCCCGGCGAAGTACGCGGCATTCACCTCCTCCGCGCCGATCTCCCGGATCTCCCGGAATCCTCGACCGCGCAGCTCGTCGGCGAGCTCGCCGACGGGGAAGGCGCTCCGGAATGGCTCGCCGGCGACGGCGACCCGGCTCCCGAGCACGGACCGCGCGAGAGCTTCGAGGGCCCCGGGCGCGTCCCGGTCGAAGTAGTCGAGCACGAGCCCGCTCCCTCGGGCGGCCCCGCGAAGGGCATCGAAGGTGGAGCGGATCGCCGGCCGCGTGAGGTACATCGTCACGCCGAGCCAGGAGAAGAACGCGGGCGTTTCCCAACGGAAGCCCGCGGTCTCAAGCGCGGTCCTGAGCCCGGCCCCCTCGAAGTCGGTCGACACGAACCGGACGGTCGGAGGGACCGGGATCGCCGCTTCCGCGAGTCGGCGCTGCTTCCAGGCTTGGGTGGCGGGATGGTCGACCTCGAACACGGAAAGGGGGGCCGACGAGGGCGGTTGGCGATAGGCGAACGTGTCAAGACCGGCCCCGAGGACGACGTACTGTTCGACCCCTCGGGCGCGGGCACCCCCGAGCTCGTCCTCCACGAACCGGCTCCGGGCCACGATCCAGGCCCGCAGCCCGGCGAGGAGGGGGAGGCGGGCGAACGGTCTCGCCTGCTCGAGCCGACGGGCGCCGCCGGCTCCCAGGATCCGTTCCGCGAGGGGGTCGACGAACACCATCGGGTCGTCGAACCGCTGGTGGGCCGCGCGCAGCAGGGCGACCCGCTCCGCCGTTACGCTGGGTCGGCTCTCCTTCATCCCGCCCTCAGCCCGCGAGGACCCGCGGGAGCTCGTCCGCGAGCCACGGGAGCACGTCCTCGCACCGACCGACGATCCCGACGTCCACGCCGGCGAACACGGGCGCGGTCGGATCGGGGTTGACGGCGAGCAGGACGCCGGCCCGGCGCCACGCGATCAGGTGGTTCGGCGAACCCCGGACGCCGAGCAGAAGCCCGAGCCGGGGGGCGACCCAGCGGCCCGTGAGCCCGACCTGGCGGGAGAGCGGCAGGTGCCCCGCGTCGACGACCCGCCGAGTTCCGACGACCGCGGCCCGCCAGCGCCCGGCGAGCTCGCGGATCACCGCTAACGATTCGACCGCCCCGACGCCCACCGAGATCACGACCTCCGCGGCCTCCGGATCCGCGAGTCCATCCGGCGGGTCGTCGTCCCGACCCACCCAACGGAGCGACCGGTCTTCGGCGACCGCCGGACCCTCGGAGGACGGGATCGGCCGCGCCGGCGGGAGGTCGCCGAGGACGAACCCGCCGGGTCGGACGGTCGCGAGGGCGGGGCGTGTCCGAGTGGCGATCTCGGCCAGGAGTCCGCCGCCGAGGGCGGGCTTGACGAATCGGACGTTGCCGGCCGGCCCCGGCGAGAAGGAGACCGCGTCTCCGGTGAGACCGAGACCCCGCCGCGCGGCCAGGCGCCCCGCGACCTCCCGACCGAACGCGTGCGAGACGAATACGACGGTCGCCACGTCGGGGACGCGCTCCAAGAGGTCGTCGAAGGCCACGGCGACGGTTCGCGCGGTCGCCCCGGACGCCCGGGGAAACTGGACGAGCGATTCGGCGCCGGCTCTGGCGACCCGGGCGACGTCGTCCGGTACGGGAGAGGCCCCCGCCAGGAGGGCGGTCACCGCGAGGGCCGGCAGCGCCCGGCGGAGTTCGGAGAGCAGGGCAAGAGCCCCTCGATCGAGGTCGCCGCGTGCGTCGAAGGCGAGCACCAGCGCGGTCCCGCTCGGCGGTCCGGGTCGGGTCGACCCTCCGGCCGGAACGGCGGCGGGGCGGACCGATCGCAGTCGGGGAGCGAGGACGGCCAACGCCGCGTGGACGCGAGCGTCGACCGGGCCCGCATCGAAGAGGATCGGACGCCGGTGGGCGGCGTGGTCCATGAGATTCCCCACCACGGTCGGCGAGCCGAGGAGCCCGACCTCGCTCGCGGCGAAGCCGAGGAGGGCGGCGTCGATCCGCTCCAGGCTCCCCGCGCCGGCAGCGGGAGTTCCGTCCGCCCTCGGCTTCGCCGGTTTCGCGATCTTCTCGCCGACGCTGACGACCGCCGGCGCCGAGAACACGGCCCGGGCCGAGCCGGTCTCGGTCTCGACCGTCGCCTCGAACGTTTCGCCCTCGGGGTCCCGTCGCAGGGCGCGGGCGGCCGACACGAGGGGTCGGTCGAGGAGCTCCGCGAGTTCGGCCGGGACCTGTCCCGTCTCCGAGTCGGTCGACCACTTGCCGGCGAGCACGAGACCGGCCGGCCGCTCGGACAGGACGCGAGCGAGGACGCGGGCGGTGACGAGGGAATCGGAGCCCGCGAGCGCGGGGTCGCTGACGAGGACGGCCCGGTCGACCCCGAGCCCGAGGGTTTCCTGGACGGCCGAGGCGGTGGACGGCGGCCCCATCGACAGGACCGTCACCGTCTCGCCCGGGCGCCGGAGGTCGAGCGCGACGCGGATCGCCCGCTGGTCGAACGGGTTGACGAACAACTCGCCCTCGTCGCGCCGGATCGTCTTCCGGACCGGATCGAAGCGGGCGGACTCCGAGGCCGGGACGACTTTGACGAGGACCGCGAACTCCACCGGTGGACCTGGCCCCCGCGCAACCGCCGAACGGATATCTGTGCCCGGTCGTCCCGCCGCCGGTGCTCGAAGCGCTCCCCGCGGTCGGCGCCACGGCCACCAGCCGGCGGCTCGGCTCGATCCCGGCGTATGCGGCCGCGACGGTGATCACGGTTCTCGCGATCCTGAGCCAGTACGCCGTACCGGAGGCGGTCCCCGCGCTCCGGGGCCTGTACGGTTCGTTCTTCGGGGACCTGTTCGTCGTCTACGGAATCCCGATCCTCGCCTTCGCCGTTCTCGTCGGCGGCCGGCCGCTCGCCGGATTCGTCGACAACATGGGACGGGCGGTCGTCCAGGGGCTCGCATGGTACGGGGCGCTCTCGATCCTGGCGTTCCTGGTCGTCGTCGCGCTGACCATCGTCTACCTCATCGTCGACCCGACCGCGCTCAACGCCCTCAGCAACACGACCCCGGTGATCCAGTCCGCGCAGGGCGACCCGTGGTTCTGGGTCGTGTTCTCCTTCGTCATCGGCCTCATCGAGGAGGTCATCTTCCGGGGCTGGATCTTCGGCTACTGGCTCGTCAAGGACCCGAACCGCTGGGTGCTCCACGCGACGTGGACGAGCGCGCTGTTCGCGGGCGTCCACCTCTACTACGGCCAGACGTACGGCCTCGCGGCCCCGCTGATCTTCCCGTCGCTATTCTTCCTCGGCTTCGCCTTCGCCGCGGCGATGCGCGCGTCCGGCGGGAACGTGATCGTCGTGGCGATCCTCCACGGGGCGAACGACGCCGTCGCGTTCTACTCGCTCGTCTCCCAGAACGGCGCGCTCGCGGTCCACTACGGGATCATCCTGATCGGAGCGCTGGTCGGACTGATCCTCTATCTGCGCGCCCGGCCCACCCCGGCGCCCCCAACGGCCTGGGGAGGCTGGTCCGCCCCTCCGCCCGCCGGCTACCGACCGGCCGATCCGTACTCGGTGCTCCCGCCGCCCGGATGGGTCCCGGGGCCGCCGCCTCCGGCTGCGCCGCCGCCGGAGCCACCCCCGCCCGCGCCTTAGACGTGGTACCGGCCCTCGACCTTCTCGAACGCGGGGCCGCGTCCCGACCCGCTCACGAACGGCCAGGCGGGAAACGTCGGATGCGAGGCGAGCACGGCCGCCTGGTCGTGCGGGAGATGCATCCAGCTCGTAGTGAGGCCCCGCCGCCCCTCCCGCACGTAGATGACGGTCGCCCCGAGCCGGCCCTGGTCGACGATCGGTCGTCGGAACGCCGTCCACGGGACGAACTGGGATTCCAGGGTCGAGGAGAAGTGGACCCCGCCGGGCTCGATCCCGATCTTCCGGATGTCGACCGCGGCGCTCGTGATGCCGCCGGCGACCAGGAACGCGATCGAACCCACGACGACCCAGATCCAGGGAAGGGGCGGCGTCTGGACCGCGTGTCCGAGGTCCCCGCCGACCGCGACGGCCGCGGCAACGGCGAAGTTGGTCAGCGGGAGGATGCAGGCGCCGACTACCGCGGCGAACAAGTAGATCGACCCGACCGCCTGGCGCCGGACCCAGACGATCCCCCCCGGGACCCGGGTCGTGGGGTTGGGGTCGAGCGGGGGGAGCGGCGGGATCGTCCCGGTCGGCCGGGCCCCCTCCGCTACTGCGCTCGCCATCGACTTCCGTGCGGGCGGACCAGCACACCGCGCCCGACGACCGCTCTCGCCCGGTTCTAGTCACGAACTCCCTCAAGAGGGTACGCCCGAATTCGCACAGGGCCGCAGAGGGGCCGTCGGAGGCGGCCCGCCCCCCGGTCCCCCGGGCGTCAGGCTCTTGAGGCGTCCCGCGGTCG
>DASYOF010000230.1:0-2285 GCA_036007995.1 Thermoplasmata archaeon | reverse complement strand
AGCCCGGATCCTCGCCGCGCGAGCCGATGCCACGGACGCCGAACGGATCGCCTGGGAGGAGTTCCTCGCCGCGGTCGAGGCGCACGTGCCCGCCGTCCATCGACTGGCGCGGGCGGTCGGGGAGCTCGACGCGCTCCTCGCGTTCGCCTGGGTCGCGCAGAGCCGGGGCCACATCCGACCGACCGTCGACTCGAGCACCGAGCTCGTGATCCGGGAGGGGCGCCACCCGGTCCTCGACCGCGCGCTCTCGGGCCGGTTCGTTCCGAACGACACCGACCTCGACGGCGAGCGCGCCCGGTTGCTCGTCCTCACCGGGCCGAACATGTCCGGCAAGTCGACGTACATGCGGCAGGTGGGCCTGCTCGTCGTGCTCGCGCAGGCGGGGGCGTTCGTGCCGGCGAAGTTCGCCCGGATCGGCCTCGTCACCGGCCTCTCGACCCGGATGGGGTTCACCGACGAGATCGGCCGGGGGAAGTCGAGCTTCATGGTCGAGATGAGCGAGGTGGCCGAGATCCTCGCGACGGCCGACGACCGGTCGCTCGTGCTCCTCGACGAGGTCGGCCGTGGGACGAGCACGTTCGACGGGCTCTCCATCGCGTGGGCGACGCTGCGCTACCTCCACGACCGGGTGCGGTGCCGCACGCTCCTCGCCACGCACTACCACCAGCTCACGGAACTCGTGGCAACCTTGCCGGCCGCCAAGAACGCCCACCTCGCGGTCCGGGAAGGCCCCGACGGGATCGTGTTCCTCCACCGCCTCGTGCCGGGCAGCACCGACCGGAGCTACGGGATCCACGTCGCCCAGCTCGCCGGCCTGCCGCCGGAACTCGTCGCCGAGGCCGAACGCCTTCTTCGGAAGCTCGAATCCGACGGCGTCGACCTCGGCGGCCCCGCCCGACGCGCCGCCCCGACCCGGTACACCCAGGCGATGCTCCTCCCGGCCGAACCCGCTCCCGCGAGCTCCCCGCTCGCCGACGAGCTTCGGGCGCTCGACCCGGACCGGATGACTCCGGTGGAGGCGCTCGCGTGGATCCACGAGCGTCGCCAGCGCCTCGCGCCGCGGGATCCGGGGCGGGCGTGAGCGCCGGGCCGGTCCGGGCCGCGATCCGGCGGCTGGCGCCGGACGTCGTCGACCGGATCGCGGCCGGTGAGGTCGTCGAGCGGCCGGCGTCGGTCGTGAAGGAGCTCGTCGAGAACGCTCTCGACGCTGGGGCGACCGAGATCGCGGTGGAGCTCTCGGGCGGCGGGCTCGCGTCGATCGAGGTGCGCGACGACGGGTTCGGCATTCCGGCCTCCGAGCTCCCGCTGGCGGTCGAGCGGTACGCCACGAGCAAGCTCTCCGAGGCGGAAGGTTTGGAATCGATCGGCACGCTCGGCTTCCGAGGCGAGGCGCTCGCCGCGATCGCGGCGGTCGCCCACCTGCGCCTTATCTCCCGGGCCGCGGACGCCCCGGAGGGCGCCGAGCTCGACGTGGACGGCGGGGCCGTCGGGGCGGTCCGACCCGCCGGCCGGGCGGTCGGGACGACCGTCACCGTCGGGGAGCTGTTCTACAACGTCCCGGCTCGGCGGAAGTTCCTGCGGGGCGCGGCCGCCGAACAACTCGCGGTGGGCGACGTCGTCGACCGGCTCTACCTGGCGCGGTCCGACGTGCTCCTGTCGGTCGCGTCGGAGGGACGGGAACTCCGGCGATACCCGCGCTCCGCGAACCGCCGGGACGCGGCGGCGAGGGTCCTCGGCGAGGAGATCCTCGACCACGCGGTGGACGTGCTCGATGGCCCGACCGACGGGGTGACGATCCTCGGCGTCGTCGGTCGACCGTCGCTCCACCGCGGGACCTCGCAGGGGATCGTGATCGCCGTCAACGGCCGCGTGGTCGACTCCCGCCTCCTGGCGCAGGCGGTGCGCCTCGCCTACCAGGATTACCTTCCCCCGAGCCGGTTCCCCGTCGCCGTGCTGGAGCTGACCGTCGACCCGGCCCGGGTCGACGTGAACGTGCATCCGACGAAGCGGGAGGTCCGGATCGCGCGCGAACGGGACCTCGCCGAACGGGTGCGCGTCGTCGTCCGCGGCGCGATCCGCGAAGGGTCCCACGTCGTCTCCCGCGACCTCCCGGCGAGGTCTGCGTCTTGGTCCGTCGGCTCGAGTGCGGGGCCCGGGATCCCGGAGGAACCGCCGACCCTGGACCGGGACGTCCCGCTCGCCGCGCTCCCCGCGTCCCGGCAACGGACCCTCGGGGAGCCGTCCCCGATGGCGAACGTGCCCGGGACGTCGCGTCACCCCGAGCT
>DASYOF010000229.1:0-1933 GCA_036007995.1 Thermoplasmata archaeon | reverse complement strand
CTGGCCGCGAACGGCGGCCGGGTTCGCTCGCGGAGCGCATCCGGCGAAGCAGGGCCCGCCCCGCCGGCGTGATGGTGTACTCTCGTCGCCGCGCCGCGACTCGGGAGCGAGCGAGTCCAGAAGCCACGAGCTTCTTGAGGGAGGGATACACCGAACCCGGGCCGGGGCGCCAGGAACCGTCCGTCCGGTCGGCGATCTTCTCAGAGAGCCCGTACCCGTGGAGGGACCCGTCGCGCTCCATGAGCGTCAAGGCGTACAAGCCGACCAGTCGACGCCGGAACGCTTCGGGGCCGACCGGAGGGCGACGCACGTCGCTCGCAGAAATCCCTAGCTATTTGACTATATCGTTAGCGATAGTTGATGGACAGACGGACAGCATCCGAGCTTGCGCGGATTGGGCGGAACCTACCGGGGACAGCCGTGGCGACGTTCGCCCGTTCCAACGGAACCGCCTTGAAGGGGCCCCCCATGGGAGGAGTGCCCAACTCGGGTTCCGGCACGATGTCCGACAACGAATGGTACACGGGTGTCGCGATCGCCGTAGCCGTCGTCCTGGTCGTGGGATTGCTCGTCGGTCTGGCCCTCGGGGGGGCATTCACGGGGGGTTCCGGCTCCGCGAGCCCACCGGCGCCCGTCGGGCCGAGCTACCTCTATCTCACGGTGACGACGAGCGCCGACACCGAGTTCGACACCTACTACCCCGCGAACGTTTCCGTCCCCCACGGGGAACAGGTCGTGATCACCATCACCAGCTACGACCCCGGAGTGAACCCCGTCCCCGACCCGTTCGGGACGATCATCGGGACCCAGTCCGGCGTCGCCAACTACACGCTCGCGCCGAACCAGTCGACCCAGACCCTCGGCTCGCTCCCAAGCTCGCTGATCAGCCACACCTTTTCCGTCACCTTGCCCGGCATGGCCGGTCAAATGCTCCTCGGGGAAGGCAAGCCGATGATCAACGTGCCCGTACCGATCTCGCCGGACGGTATCCTTCCGGCGACCGTGACGTTCAGCGTGACCTTCTCCGCCCCGGGGGACTATGCGTGGCGGTGCGTCGCCCCCTGCGACCCGTACTCGATGACCACCCCCGGGTTCATGAGCGGGTCCATCATCGTCACGTGATTTCGGCCCGGCCGATCGCGCGGGGTCGGACCTTAGCTTAGACTGGAGAGACCACCGCCCCAACCACTCGGGTCGCTGCCCGTCCCGCCGGACGCGGATCGAAACGCGAGCCGGAAAGCGCCGTCGGAATCTGCGGTCTCAAGTACCGGCGCGTTGGCCAGCCTACCGAGGCGTGGAACCCGAGCCCGAGTGGGTAAAATCGTACGGACTACGGCGTCGGGCCGTCGACGTTGATCACAACCTTGCCGAACGATTGTTCGGCCTCGACGTACCGGATCGCCTCCGGCACATCCTGCAAGGCGTATCGCCGGTCGATCACAGGCCGGAGGCGCCCGGAGGCGGCCAGGTCGGCGAGGGTCGCAAGGTCTTTGGGGTTCGCCTTCGCGACGAGGAACCCGACCTGCTTCTTCGCACTTCGTGGCTTCACCTTGCCCCGCACGGCGACGGCGATCAATCGTCCCATTCCGCCAAACCCGACGGTGAGGGCGATCCCACCGGATCTTAGCGAGCGCTTGTACGAGCCGGGGGACCGCCGGGGATGCATATCGAGGATCAGGTCGAACTGCTCCGTCCTCGTCGTGAAGTCCTCCCGGGCATAGTCGATCACGTGGTCGGCGCCGATCGACCGGAGCCGGTCGAGGTTCGTGGACCGGCTCACGGCGGTGACCTCCGCGCCCATCCACTTCGCGAGCTGGACCGCGAACGTGCCTACGCCGCCGCCCGCCCCGTTGATCAGGACCGAGTGTCCGGGCTGGACCTGCCCCGGGTCCCGAAGCGCCTGCAGCGCGGTGAACGCGGCGACGCCGAGCGT
>DASYOF010000228.1:0-2164 GCA_036007995.1 Thermoplasmata archaeon | reverse complement strand
GCCGGAGCCGGCCGTGTCGGGGTACATCTGGAGCTCGAGGAAGCACTGGCCGTTGTACCCGTACGGGTCGAGCAGGTTCATGCCGAACCAGATCGCGATGTAGAGGTCGGACTGGTTGAGGGCGGGGCCGGCGTCGACCGGCAGGTCGACGTTCCACGACACGTTCCCCCCGCTGCCGGGAAGGTCCGAGTAGGGATTGATCGCCGGTTCGTCGTGGCCCAGGCAGGAGTTCGCGTACACCGATTGGCCGCCGAACGGCCACTTTCCGACGCACGCCGGGGGAACCGACGCGGACGAGGGGACCGGGGCGCCCGGAGGTCGAGCCGACGGCCCCCACGCCGACGGGATATGCGCGGGAGGGGGTCCTGAATAGACGATGGGGGGTACGAGCCCGCGGGGGAGCGGGGGTGCGATGACCGTCGGGGCTCCCGAGCTCGCCCGGGTCGAGACGTCCGGGCTCGCCGGCGCGATTCCGAGGTGTCCCGAAACCGGCACCGCCGGGGTAAGCGCCCCCGCCGCCACGACCGCCGCAGCGAGGCCGAGCAACAGCAGTCCCGCGATCGCGATCGAACCCAACACCGGCCGCCTTGCTCGCATCATGGACTTACTCCGATGGGGAACAACTCCGGTTCGGGCACGAACGATTGACCGCGGGTCTGCGCTCCCGTGGGCAAGCGCTTTCGCCGACCATGGCCCCCGAGAGCGCGCAACGCCCCGTCTCCTATTAATTTCGAGCAATTGGTCCAAACCAATCGGGTACGACCCCCGTCGCCGGGCCGGTTCCCCGAGACCGGAGCGACTCGATCCGGCGCCCCACCGTGCCCTCGGGGCGACCCGCCGCTCCCCGACGACTCCACCGCGAGCCTGATTATCCCCCGACCGGCTCGCGGGTAGCGTGCCGTCGGAGATCGTGGTCGTCGATGGCGTGGGAAAGCAGTACGGCGACCGGGTCGCCCTCCGGGACCTCCGCTTCTCCCTCCGAGCCGGGGAGTCTGTCGGGTACCTCGGCCCGAACGGCGCCGGCAAGACGACCACGTTGAAGATCCTCGCAGGGATCTCCCGCCCGTCGAACGGCGTCGTTCGGATCCGAGGACTCGATCCGAGCGTGGACCGGACCCGAGCGCTACGGAACGTCGGGGCGCTCGTCGAGACGCCGGGCGTTCCGCCGTACCTCACCGCGGATGACCTCCTCGACCACGTCGCCCGGGTCCACGGGGTCCCCCTCGGGGATCGCGCCGCCGCGATCCGACGGTCCGCGGAGTCGCTCGGCGTGGGCGACCACCTGCGTCGGCCGTTCGGGTCGCTATCGACCGGCCTCGGCCGCCGGGTTCTGTTGGCCGCGGCTCTCGTCGGCGAACCGGAGCTGCTCCTCCTCGACGAGCCGACGCTCGGCCTCGACCCCGCGGCCCGTCACGACCTTCGCGACACGCTCCGACGCCTGTCCGGGACCGGGCTGACCATGCTCGTGTCGACCCACCTCCTCGAGGACGTCGAACAGGTCTGCGACCGGGTGCTGTTCCTGAGGAGCGGAACCGTCGTAGGGGACGAATCCGTCCACCTGGAGGCCACGGGAAGTTCCGGCGACCGGAGCTTGCGGCTCGCGTTCGCCTTGCCCGTTTCGGAAGAGCAGATCCAAACCGCCGCTGGGACCGGGGCGGTCGTAACGTCCCTACTCGCTCGCGAAGTGATGGTCCGATTCTCGGGGGGCGATGCCGCGCAAGCCGAGCTCCTCGCGCGGCTGGTCCGGGCCGGACTCCCGCTCCTCCAGGCGTCGCCGCCCGAATCGGACCTCGCCCGGCGCTATTTCGAGAAGGTCGGGCGGGAGGACGCGACATGAACGAGACCGTATCGGCGATGCTCCGCAATGCGAGGTGGGAACTGCTTCGGCTTCGGCGGTCCCGGCGCGCCTGGCTCCTGAGCATCCCGGCGGTCGCGGGTCCGATCGGGAGCGGAGTGGCCGACCTCGTACTCCGCCTCCCCTCGCCCGGAACGGCCGCGGTGCTCGGACTGCTGATCACCGCCGGATTGGCTGCGCTGGTCGTCCTCGACCTGACGGCCCTCGCGGTCGGCGAGGATCTCGCCCTCCGCACGCACTACCTGACGTTCGCGCTCCCCGAGCCGCGGGCGGCGAGTCTCGGCGGACGATTGGCCGTTGTGGTGGGAG
>DASYOF010000227.1:0-5784 GCA_036007995.1 Thermoplasmata archaeon | reverse complement strand
GAACGCAGTATGGCGGCCGACACCGGATCGGCCACGACCACCAAGAGGGCACCTGTGGCATCGCATATCCGACGTGCCGCCCCGATGTCTTCGAGGCAGCCCAAGTAGTTGGGATAGCCCACCACGAGCACGCCCGGCGGCTCGCCGGCATCCGATGCAGCCGCGGCATCGGGCCACACCGTCAACCCGTGCTCCAGGGGCACATCGACCAGCACGTGTCCGGTACCGGCGGCGAACGTCTTCAGCACGGCCCGCCAGTGGGGCGGCGCACCCGATGAAAGCCATACCCTCTGGCGTCCCGAGGCGGCCACGCCGAGGTTCACGGCCTCGACCAACGCGTTGGCCCCGTCGTAGAGCGAGGCATTGGCCACCGGCAGCCCGGCCAAGCGGGCCACCATCGTCTGAAATTCGAAGACGGCCTGGAGGATGCCCTGCGCCACTTCGGGCTGGTACGGGGTGTACGAGGTGTAGAACTCGCTGCGCAGGAGAATCGCATCGACCGCCGCCGGGACGAAGCGGGGCGCGATGCGGCCGCCGAGGAAGTTGGCGAACCCCGAGTAGGGGCGGTTGCGCGCGAGGATCTTGTCGACGGTTCGGACGACGTCGATCTCCTCCCGGCCGGCGCCCACCCCCATCCGTCCGAGGCGGACGCGACGGGGGACGTCGGCGAACAGCTCCTCGGCGTCCTGGATCCCGATCTCGCGGAGGAGCGCCGCCTCCGTCTCCGCGTCGTCCGGAATCCACCGAGCCACGTTTCGGCCCTCGAACGGCGCGCGAGTGGGGTGGGCCACAAAAGGACTTGCCTCGGCGGGACCGTGCGGAACGGTTCGGGGTCGCGGAAGGGTCATTACCGCGTCTCCGCCATCGCTCGCAGGTGGGGCTCGTGCCGGCGAAGATCGGGCCCCGGAAGGGGCGGGAGGATCGCGGGGCGGCCGGTGGGGCGCGGCCCGGGACCCCGCCGTCGGCGGCGATCCTCGACGCGGCGTTCCGGCGGGCGTACAAGGCGACGCCGCACGGCGCCACGCCCCTCGACCGCTCTCGCCGACGGGCGCTCCTCAAGATCGTTCGGACCGGGGCCGTCGTCGTTCGCCACCTTCGGGCGGCGGACAAGCGATTTTCGACACCTGGGCTGACCGACTTCGAGCGCACGCTGGTCGCCGACCGGTTCGGACCGGGTACCCTCGAACATTCGCGGCGGCGTGTCGCCCGCGCCGTCGAGCGGATCCGGGGGCTGCTCGCGGACGAACAGCGCCTCCTCCGAAAGGCGTCGAGCGTGGAAGCGTTCGGCCAGCTGGTCCGCCGGGTCTACGGCCGCGTCGCGAGCTTCGTCCGCGAGGTCGACCCGGACCTCATCCAGCTGACCGAGATCGCCCGATTCCTGAAGGCGCGCCCCCAGCTCGACCCGATGAAGCCGACGGTCGTCGTCGCGGGATTCCCGAACGTCGGCAAGTCCTCGCTCGTCGAGAAACTCTCGACGGCGCGCCCGAAGGTCGCGGAGTATCCGTTCACGACCTTGGCGCTCGAGGTCGGGCACGCGGACCTCGGGTTCGACCGGCTGCAGATCCTGGACACTCCCGGGGTGCTCGACCGGTCGGGACGGAGCAGCGGGGCCGAGCGGGAAGCCGAGACGGCCGTCGAGCACGCCGCGACCCTCGTCGTGTTCCTGATCGACCCCACCGAGAGCTGCGGCTATCCGCTCCCGGACCAGGAGCGACTGCTCGCCCGCTGGCGCGCGGAGCTCCCGAACATCCCGTTCCTCATCGTGGCGACGAAGGCCGACCTCGGGCCTTCGCCGGGCGACTGGCTCCGCGTTTCCGCCAAGACCGGGGAGGGGATCGCCGAGCTCCTCGACCGAATCGGACGGGAGCTCCGCGCCCGCCGGGCGCAGGAGGCGCCCGCCGACTCGATCCCGGGCGTGCAGGATATCTAGCCCGGGTTTCGCGAGAGGACGCTAAGTACGGTTCCGCGCTCGCCTGGACCGATGCCGTGGCGCTCGACGGGAGTGGCGCTCGCGACGCTGCCGGTCGGGGCGAAGCGCGAAGTCCTGATCGAAGGCGCGACGGTGCTGCTCGCCCGGGTGGGGCCGGGCGTCTTCGCGATCGAGGGGATCTGTTCGCACCAGGGCGGCCTCTTGGCGGACGGCTCGCTCGAGAACGAGCAGGTGACCTGTCCGCAGCACGGCGCGATCTTCGACGTCACGACCGGGCAGGTCGTCGCGGACCCGGACGGCGTGATCCCCCCGTCCGGGATCGCCGAGCCGCTGCCCAAGTACCCGACGAAGGTCGATGGCGGCATCGTCTGGGTGGAGCTCCCATAACCGGTCGATGCCGCTCGAGGACGACCGGATCCGGACGAAGCACGTCTCCGACCCGCCGCACCCGTCCGACGGCCGCCGTCATCTCGTCGAACGGGAATGGCCCGAGAAGGTGGCCCGGGAAGCCGCCAAGATCGACAGCGTCCTCGACCGGCTCGCCCCGTCCCCGACGCTCAAGGCCTGGCACGAGCGCGAGCTCGAGAAGTTCGAGGAGTTCAGCCTGAAGTTCCGGATGGAGCTCATCGGCGCCGACCAAGAGCTCGACAAGCTGATCGACGAGGCGGAGCACGGGCCGGTCACGCTCGTGCACGCCGGCGAGAAGACCGCGAAATCCCACGCGCACGTGCTCGCGGACGTGCTGCGCGAGCGGTTCGCGGCTAAACGGTCAGGCGCTCGCCGTTCTGGGGAACCAGAACCTGGGTCGTCCCCTCGAGCGCCTTAGCGAGCTTTTCGCGCTCCTCGCCGTGCATCAGCACGACGGTCTTCGCGCCCGTCGCGCGCACGAGCTTGACGAGCTCGGTGTGGCCGGCGTGCGCGGAGAAATCGAACTTCTCGATGTCGCACGCGGGTCGGACCGTCACGTCGTCGATCGTCAGTGTCCCGTCGTCGAGGAGCTGGCGGCCGTTCGAGCCGGGGACCTGGAACCCCGTGAGGAAGATCGAGCTGTTCGCGTCGCGGTGGAGCTCCCCGATATAGTGGAGCACCGGCCCGCCATCGAGCATCCCGCCGGTCGTCACGACCACGTCGGCCTCCCGGAGCACGTGCCGGCGCGCGCCGGCGTGCTCGACCAGATGGACCGACTCGGTGGCGCGGTGGAACTTCTTCGCGTCCGCGAGGTACTCGGGGGACGCGGAATAGATGTGGTTCACGCTCCGCGCCATCCCGTCGAGGTACACCTCGAAGCCGGAGTGGGCGAGCGCCATCAGCACCTCTTGGGCGCGGCCGACCGCGAACGCGGGAATGATCGCCTTGCCGCCCCGCTCGACGGTCTCGGCGACCCGGTCGCGGAACCGGCGTTCGGTCTCCTTGCGGTCCGGGTGCTCCTTGCCGGCGTAGGTCGATTCGACCACCAGCACGTCGCACTCGACGGGCTGGGCCGGTCCGACGAGGTGCGTGCCGATCGTTTGGACGTCCCCCGTGAAGAGGAGGTCCTTCTCGCCGCGGTAGCGGTACATCGTCGCCCCCGGGATGTGGCCGGCGGGCGTGAGCTCGACCTCGATCCCCTTCTTCCGGTACGTCCCGTGCCGGTCGACGGCGACGAAGTTCTGGTGGAGCGCGCGGATGTCGGCCGGATCGTACGGCGGGAGGTACCCTTCCATCCGGGCGATCTTCAGGGTGTCCTTCGCGAGCAGGTCGGTGACCGCGATCGACACCGGCGTCGCGACGACTTCGGCGTGGGGGAGCCGCGAGAGGAGCGGCATCATCCCGGAGTGGTCGAGGTGCGCGTGCGAGAGGAAGGCGGCGTCGACGTGGAGCGGCGCGGGCCTGGGGTACGAGGGCGGGTCGGTCGGCGTGAGGCCGTAGTCGAACAGTAGCGTGCGGCCCTGGTCGCGGACCACGAGGCCGAGGGAGCCGATCTCGGAGGCTCCTCCGAGGAATTGAAGTTCCATTGCGCGGCCACTTGGACCGCCGACTTAACGGTTGGCCCGCCCTCGAACGGTCGGCGAAGCTATTACGCGAGGTCCGGGTCGCCTCGACGTGCCGGAGCCGAGGCCGCACGACCTCGAGGTACTCTTCCGGGTTGCGCAGGCCGTCCACGCCGGTTTCCGGCAGTCGTCGACCTCCCCGCACCGCGCGGACGTCGTCGCGATGGGCGCGGACGGGAGTCCGACCGAGGAGGTCGACCGGATCGCCGAGGCCCAAGTGCTCGCGTGCCTCGACGCGGAGGGGGTCGACTGGGACGTTCTGAGCGAGGAGGCCGGGCTCGTCCGGCGCGGGGGCGGGAAGGTCCTCGTCCTCGACCCGATCGACGGCAGCCACAACGCGCTCCGGGGGCTCCCGTTCGCGACCGTGAGCCTCGGGCTCGGGTCGACCGACCTCGGCGGGATCGACACCGCCGTCGTCCGCGACCTGTCCCGCGGCGTGACGTACTGGGCGGAGCGGGGCCGCGGGGCATACCGCAACGGGCACCGACTGGCCACCCGAGCGTGGTCCCAACGCTCGGAGCTGTTCTTCCTCAACCTCGGCCGGCACGCCACGCCGCGGGTGGTCCAGCTCGCCGCGCGAGCACGGCGCGTTCGGTCGCTCGGCTGCGCCTCGCTCGAAATGCTGGCGGTCGCCGAGGGCGCCGCCGACGCCTACGTGTTCGAGAACGACACGTCGAGCCGGAACCTGCGGGTCACCGACATCGCGGCGGCGTATCGGATCCTGGTCGAGTCCGGTGGCGGAGTGAGCGATGTCGAGGGCCACCCGCTCGCGACGTTCCCGCTCTCGCTGTCGGACCGCACGACGGTGTTCGCGTGGGGGGACAGAGAGTTCGACCGTAAGGCGCGGGCCGAGGGGTACCTGTGAAGGTCGGCATCACCGCGAACCCGGGAAAGCCCCACGCCCTCGCCCTCGTCGAGAAGACCGTCCGCCTCCTCGGCGGCCGCACCGACGTGGTGCTCGCACGGGAGACCCGCGAGGCGATGCACGCGGACGCGGCCGATGCCCCGCTCGAGCAACTCGACGCAGACCTGCTCGTGGCCATCGGCGGCGACGGGACGTTCCTCTCCGCCTTCCAGCGGTCGCGCCTTCCGATCCTGCCCGTGAACGCCGGGACCGTCGGGTTCCTCGCCGAGGTCGATGGCGATGACGAGGCCGCCCTGAGCGCCGCCATCGACCGCCTCGTCGCGGGTCGGTACCTCGTGGAGGACCGGATGAAGCTCGCGAGCGAGGTCGGCCCCGTCGCCCTCCCCGACGCGACGAACGAGATCGTGGTCCACACGAGCCAGGTCGCCAAGATGCGACGGTTCGAGATCTCGGTCGACGGCCGCCCGGTCGGACGGTTGCAGGCGGACGGCGTGATCCTCGCCACCCCGACCGGCTCCACCTCCTACGCGATGTCCGCGTTCGGCCCGATCCTCGACCCATCGGTCGAGGGGATCGTGGTCACGGCGCTCGCCCCGTTCCGCGCGGCCCAGCGCGCGCTCGTCATCGACCCGCTCCGGACCGTGTCGGTCCGGCTCGCGAAGGACGGCAAGGACGGGGTCGTCGTCGTCGACGGCCAGCACGAGCACCGACTCGAAAATGGCCGGAAGGTCGTCGCCTACCGGTCTCCCCGGCCGGCGTCGTTCGTCCGGTTCGGTTCGCGGTTCTTCCACCAGCTGCACGGGAAGCGGATCCTCCCCTGGGTGGAGGAGCCGGGCGACGGGGACTCGAGGGACAATGCCGATCTTCCGGCCCACCCGTAAGCGACGGCCGAACGCTCCCAAGCTCGGGAGCGCCCCGACCGCGATCACGCGACGCTGCCTCGACTCGGCGCTCGCGTG
>DASYOF010000226.1:0-4477 GCA_036007995.1 Thermoplasmata archaeon | reverse complement strand
AGTCGATCGACGGGGCCTGGGCCTCGGCGACCGTCGAGTAGACGAGCGTCTTAACGAAGTACCCCTGCCCCGTGATGATCGCGGAGAAATCCGACGGGTCGAGGATCGCCAACGCCCCGATCGCGACGGCGGCGGTCCCGGCGAGAACCGGTACGGAGACGACCCACGGGGTGTCGCGGAGGAGGAAGAACGGCAGGAGGATGAGGAGCGCGCCGAAGAACACGAGCGCGGGCTGGTCGAACCAGACGCGCCCCAGGCCCTGGAAGTAGTAGTACGGGACGGCCATCGGGAAGCCGATCACCCCGACGATCCAGGTGAGGACGTAGAGACCGAACGAGTCGACGCGGCGGATCCGCTCGATCACCATCTGGATCGCGAGGAAAACGACGACCGCGGCGACGAGGAACGAGTACCCTTGCCAGGCGAGCATGACGGTGCCGAACGCGACCCCCGTGAACACCGCCCATTTCACGGCGGTGCGCTCGTGCTGGTAGTAGGCCTTCAGGGCCGGCCAGAGCTGCCGAGGCTGCCGATAGTCCTCGACCCAGCGGCGACTCCCGGCCGCCTTGACCGTGCGGAGGTAGCCATAGAGAGCGATGAGGATGAAGAACGTGTAGAACGAGAGGTAGTTCGCATACCCGAACGTCGAAGAATCGATGCTCGCGACGATGATCGGGTAGAGCAGCGCCGCCATGAGACCCATGCGGCGCGAGCTCACCTCCTTGCCGATCAGGTAGACCGGGAAGACGCCGAGCGCCGCCCAGAACGGCGCCTGGAAGTCGAGGAAGAAGGCGGCCCCCAGCTGGGCGCCGTGCAGCCCACCCCCCCACGCCCCGGCGAAGATGATCCCGAGGATCGCGTTCATCCAGTCGAACAGCGGCTCGCGCGGGTTGACCGCTCCGAACGGGTAGTGGAGCATCGCGTCGCGGCCGAGGTTGGTGTGGTTCTGCAGGATGAAGTCGGCCGCCCGGTAGTGGTAGAACGAGTCCGACCCGCCCGCGAAGAGGTACTGCGGTCCCCACTGCTGGAGGAGCGGTACCACGTAGAGCGTGCGGACGAGGAAGGAGATGGAGAACGCCCCGAGCAGGATGGCGATGGTCCATCCATGCCGGCGCCACCAGCTAGTCTCGGGCAATCCCATCGGTCGCCGACTCTCCGAGAACGGCGCGGCGCGAGACCTAGGCGCTGTATAAATAGCCACCGGAGCGGGCACCGCCGGGAGCCCCGGACCGGGGGAAATCGACGGAATTTCGGCCGTTCCTCCGCGGACTCGCGGGGCCGCGCGGCCGACGAGGCGAGAGCGGCGGCCGAGGCGGCGAGAACGGTCTCGAACGGGACGGCGCTAGCCGAGCGTTCGGAACCGGTAGAAGTATCGACCGTCCCCGAGGTCGTACGGTTCCGGCCGGACCTTCTGACCGATCCGGCACTCGTCCCACTTCGTTCCGACGATCCGACCGAATAGGCGGAACGGAACCCCGTCCATCTCCACGAGTCCGACGACGAACGGCACCTCCGCTTCCATGCCAAGCGGGGCTCCGACGAGCACGGCGCTGAACGCGTACAGCCGGCCTTCCGTCGGCAGGTCGACCCAGTCGAGGTCGCTCGTGTGGCACTCGGGGCAGACGACCCGCGGCGGCCACGACATCTTGCCGTCCTTCCGACACTTGGTCGTCGTCAAGCGGCCCGCGCGGAGGTGGTCGTAGAACGGCGACAGTCGGGTCTGCTTCGCATCCTCGAGCGGGAAGAAATCGAGGAGGAACGGAGGTGGGGCGGCCGGCTTCTTCGGCGGAGGGGAGGGGGCCACCGCGGGGGTCTCGGCCGGCGGGAGGAGCGTCACCGACGGCGCGGGCTTGCGGCGTTCCCGGGAGGCGTCGACCTCCATCCTACGCCGCCCCCTGGTAGATCATCACCGAGTGCACGTTCGCGCTCCCGCTCAAGTTGTGGACGAGCGCCCACTCCGGGTGCGGGACCTGGCGGGCCGGGGCGACCCGGCCGGCAAACTGGTCGAACACCTCGACCGCCTGCGCGATCCCCGTCGCCCCGAGCGGATGACCGCAGCCGAGGAGTCCGCCCCGGGTGTTGACGGCGACGTCGCCGCCGATCGAGGACCGGCCGTCGAGGACGAATAGGCCCCCCTCGCCCGGGCCGCAGAAGCCGAGCGCCTCGTACTCGACGATCTCGGAGATCGTGAAGCAGTCGTGCAACTCGGCGAAATCGAGGTCCTTCGGACCGATCCCGGCGGAGTCGAACGCTTCCTTCGCCGCGTGTCGTAGTCCGACCCAGTCGGTCAGCGAGCCGGCGTTCGCGAGGTTGTGGAAGTCGGCGTACTGGCCCGTCCCGCGGATCCGCACCGGTCGGTCGGTGTACCGCGTCGCGAGCTCCTCCGCGACGAGGACGACCGCCGCCGCGCCGTCGGTCATCGACGAACAGTCGCCGAGCCGGAGCGGCGGGGCGACGATCGGGAGGCGGCCGAGCTTCGCCCGGTCGAACGTCTTCTCCGCGAACTGCGCGTTCGGGTTCGAGTTGGCATAACGGTGATTCTTCTCCGACACCGCCGCGAGCGCCTCGTCGGTCGTGCCGTACTCCAGCATGTGGCGCTGCGCGACCATCGCGAAGAACGGCGGGGCGGTCGCGCCGTGCGCGCCGTCCCACGCCCGGTCCATCACGCACGCCATCGACGTGTTCGCCTCGGCCATCGACGGGAGGTTCATCTTCTCCACGCCGACCGCGACCGCGACGTCGGCGAGGCCGGCGGCGATCGCGGCGTAGGCGGAACGGATCGCCGACTGCCCGGAGGCGCAGGCGAGCTCGGTCCGCTGGATGACCTTCCGGGGGGCGAGTCCGAGCTGCTCGGCCGCGAACGGGGCGACGTGGGACTGGAATGCGAACCGCTCGGGCTCGGCGGCACCGACGAACAAGCTGTCGACGTCGGCGCTCCGGAGCGCCGGGACCGCCCGGAACAGCGCCTCGCCCGCCTCCTGCGCGAGCTCCGCCCACGTCGCGGCACGCACGCCAAATTTCGTGGTCGCCCCGCCGACGAGGGCGACGCCGCGACCGAGGTTCATGCGGGGACCGCCCGGACCGCGTCCGCGACGCGGTCGCCAGCCTCGCTCGTCGTGACGTGGCCGCCCTGGTCGTACGTCCGCGCGGACCCGGCCGCGATCGTCGTCGCGACGGCGGTCCCGAGCCGGTCCGCTTGGCGGAGGAGCGCGACGTCCGATTTCCTCTCGCCGAGCCACCGGAGCAGCATCTCGACCGCCGCGAACGTCGCGAACGGGTTCACCTGGTTCTTCCCCGCGTACTTCGGCGCGCTCCCGTGGACCGGCTCGAACATCGCGTGGTGGACCCCGATGTTGCCGCCGGCGGCGAACCCCATCCCGCCCTGGAGGACGCTCGCGAGGTCGGTGATGATGTCCCCCATCATGTTCGTGGAGACGACCACGTTGTAGTGCTCCGGATTGCGAACGAGCCACTGCGTGAACGCGTCGACGAGCGCGTAGTCCCGTTCGATCGACGGGTACTCCTTGGCCACCCGGTCGAACGTTTCCCGGAAGAACCGGCACCCCTCCAACACGTTCGACTTGTCAACGCAGGTGACCCGCTTGACGCCGTCCTCGGGCGCCCCGCGGTCGCGCCGAACGGCGAGCTCGAACGCGTAGCGGATCACCCGTTCGGCGCCCTTTCGGGTGATCACGCGAGTGTCGATCGCGACCTCGGTCTCCTCGGAGCGACGCAGCCGGCCGCGGGCGGGCGTGTACAATCCCTCGGTGTTCTCCCGAACGATGACCATGTCGACGAGCTCCGGCGGCCAGACCGTCTGGTACGACTTGCCGATCCGGTGCAGAACGCCCGGGTAGAGCTTGCACGGTCGAACGTTCGCGTACAGGTCGAGGTTCTGGCGCATCCCGAGGACGAGCGCCGCGCCGGCGATGTCCCCGTTGGGCAGCGACGCGCCGGGCCAGCCGACCGCGCCGAGCAGGAGGGCGTCCGCCTCGCGGGCCGCGACGAGCGTCTCCGGGTCGAGCTCCTTACCCGTCTTCAGGTAGTACTGGGCTCCGCCCGGTCGCTCGTCGACGGACCAGGGAGCGGGGCCGTTCTCGGCGAGCGCGTCGAGGACCTTCCGGCCCTCGCGGATCACTTCGGGACCGGTCCCGTCGCCCGGGAGGGCGACGATCCGGTAGCCGGCGGAGCTCATGCCGGGGTCCCGCGCTCCCGCGCCTCGAGCTCCTGGCGGACCTTCGGAACGAGGCCGCCGACCTCGAGGAGTTCGAGCAGGTGGTGCGGAAGCGGCGGGAAGTGGACCGAGGCGCCCGTGCGGGTGTTGGTCACCGTTCCCGCGCGCATGGCGATCCTCGCGACGTCCCCCTGCTCGAAGATCGCCCGGACGCCGGCCGCCTCGACGGTCGGAACCCCGAGGTTGATCGAGTTGCGGAAGTAGATGCGGGCGAACGAGTCGGCGACGACGGCCCCGACCCCG
>DASYOF010000225.1:0-3288 GCA_036007995.1 Thermoplasmata archaeon | reverse complement strand
GACCGATTTCAGCTTCCCCGCGTCGATCAGGTCGCGGAGGTACTCGAGGTCCGCCGACCTCTGCGGCGCCGCTCCGAAGACGACCTTCTTGTGACCCCGCGCCGAGGTCCATGCCCCCCGGATCATCGTCGAGACGTGCGGGTTGCCGAGGAGGTAGCGTCCCCCGTCGTTCAGCACGGCCACGCTCGCCGCGAACGGACTCTGGCCGATCGCGTCGAAGATGACGTCGTACGTCTCCCCTCGCTTCGTGAAGTCGTCGCGCCGGTAATCGAGCACCCGGTCCGCCCCGAGCGAGCGGACCATGTCCAGCTTCGCGGTGGTGTCCACGCCGGTCACGTGCGCCCCGAACCGCTTCGCGAGCTGGACCGCGAACGACCCGATGCCGCCGCCGGCGCCCACGATCAGAACCCGTCGGCCGCTCAGCTCGCCCGCCTTTCTCAGAAAGTGGAGGGCCTCCAGTCCGCCGGTCGGCACGGCGGCCGCCTCCTCGTAGGTCATGGTCGCGGGCTTCTCGGCCACGGCCCCTCCCCGAGGGGCCTCGGGAAGGCAGATGTACTCCGCGTAGGCGCCGAATTGGAATCCGGTCGTCCCGAATACCGGGTCCCCCTTCCGGAACCGACTCACGCCGCTCCCGACCGACTCGACGTCCCCGGCCAGCTCCTGTCCCAAGATCTTGCGTCTCGGTTTTTTCAGCCCCATCAGCAGGCGCACGACGATTCGAAGCCCGAGGGAGAATCGGAGGCTCCGAAGCTCGCAGTCCCCCGCGGTGACGGTGGTCGCGCGGATCCTGACGAGAAGCTCATGGGTCTTCGGGACCGGTTTCGGCACCTCGGCGAGCCGGAGTCCCTCGGGCGGTCCGTACTGGGTCCAAATGATCGCTCTCGTGGATCCTCGGTCGACCGTACGTCCCTGACCGCGACAGGGTCAGACGACCTCTAGCGGGAGGGATGCGCGGGTACCGTCCGGCGCCGTCGCTCCGGCCACCGCCGCGACAGCCGACCGCGGCATCCGGAGGAGCCCCGGGCACCCGGGTCAGGCGGAGGTGGCGGCGGGGGGAATGGGGTCTTGCCGTGCCCCCGAGAGGCCGAAGAGCTTCCACCCGAGGACCAGCGGAAACACGGCGAACGTCAGGAGGGCGAACGGGGCGAAGGAACCGGAGTCCACTGGGAATGAGGCGAGCGCGACCAGGCCCGCGACCCCGAACGCGGCGCTCATTCCGCCGATCAGCCGGCCGAACTTCGGCGCGCGCGCGAGCGCGATCCCGAGGATGATGAACCCGATCGAGAGGAAGACGTAGGCGCACGTGTCGTACTCGTTGAACATCCCCTGGGTCGCCTGCCACAACTGGACCGCGGTGGCCTGCTGGGTCGCCGTCGCCCCGGCGGCGTGATACTGGGCGGAGATCTGGGCCATCGCGACGTTCGGCTCGCTCTCGACCGCGAGCACGGCGAGGCCGAGGAAGCTCACGGCGCCGCCGAACAGGGCCGGAGCCAAGCTGGAGCTCCGGAGCGCCCGGTAGAGGGTCAGGTAGAGCGGTACCATGAGGACGGTGCCGACGAGGAACAACGTCTGGCCGATGATGATCGCCGTCTCCTTGGCCGGGAACCGAATGACCGGTCCCGCCCCGGCGGCCGTCGTGCCGGTTCCGACGAACGCCACCTGGAAGATGATGCTCAGAAGGAAGATGACCGCCCCGAGCAGGCCCGACAAGCCGGCCCACCGGAGAAGCGATCGCTCCTGCGCGGTCGGTTCGGACGCCACGATCGAGTCCGTGGCAGCGTTCTTTTCGAGGATGACACCGGGAACGACTGGTACGTTGACAGTGGCCATCGAAAATCCATCCGCTGGCCGGACGGACGAGTGGGGCGGGATAACCGCCTCCTGAACCAGAATCAAGGAGGCGGCTTTACCTCACCGTCGGGCAGAGCGAGTCGAGCCCCCCGGAGACACGAGATGCACGACCGGAAGTCCCTCCTATCGACGCTCTGGCTGTTCGCCGTGTTGAACTTCGTCTACTGCGACGTCATCACGCTGTACGATCACGTGTTCATCCAGCAAGCGAGCTCCATCCAGTACACCCAATCGTTCCTCCTCGGCGCGGCCGTGTTGGTGGAGATCCCCATCGTCATGGTCCTCCTGTCGAGGGTCCTGAAGTATCCGACCAACCGCTGGGTCAACGTCCTCGCCGGCGCGTTGATGACCGGGATCCAGGCCGTGACGCTGTTCGTCGGGACGCCGACCCCGTACTACGTGTTCTTCTCGGTGATCGAGATCGCCACCACCGCGACGATCGTCTGGTTCGCCTGGATGTGGCGCGTGTGTGCCGAGGAGCTCGCGACCGACGGGACCCCGGTCGCCCAGCCCGTGGCGGACGCCTAGCGCGGGCCGTAGGAGCCGAACAGGGCCCTCCCCTCCGGTTCCGGGATCCGGCCCGCCCCGCGCCGGAGCCACGGCCCGCTCAGTATCCCCGGAACGGCTCCCAGTCGAGGTCGACTTCCGGAACACCCAGCTGGGCGAGTACCGCCAACTCGTCCTGGACGAACTGCGGCGTGCCGCAGACGTAGTACATCGGCGGCGGGAGCCCGGTGGCGACCCTCCGCACCATGTCGGCGGAGATCCGACCGGTCTCCCCCGTCCACTGGGCGGGCACCTCCGCGGTGAGGGTGAGATGCATCGTGAAGCGAGGATTTCGAGCCGCCAGCTGTTCAAGCTCGGTCCGATAGACGATCTCCGCTTCCGACCGGTTGCTGTAGAGGAGTCGTACGGGGATCTCCAGCTCCCGGTCCGACGCGTACTCCGCCATCCCCTTCAACGGGGTGATGCCGATGCCGCCGGCGAGCAACACGGCGGGCCGTGTCTCGTTGAGGAAAAATTCGCCGAACGGTCCCCGAACCCACGCCGGGTCGCCGGGCTGGAGGTTGGCGAACGCCTGCTTGAACGGGGAGTCGGAGACCCGGACGGCGTACTCGAGATGCTCGCGGGTCGGGCTCGTCGCCAGCGACATCGGGTGCCACTCCGGCCCAGCGTCGGTGGGGAGTCCGAGAAAGGTGAACTGGGTGGGGCGGAAGTGGAATCCGCTCGGCCTCCGGAGACGGACCGCGTGCGTCGACGGAGTCGGTTTCCACGAGGAGACGATCTCGGTGGTGATGGTCGGCGGTCCCTGGGAACCGCGTACCGTCGGCAGCATCCGACCCTACGCGGCGACCGGGGTGGGAAGGAGCCCGAGGTCCTGGAGCATTTGCCGGGCCGCATCCTCGAGCCGGGGGACCGGTCCGAACAGCTCGGCCT
>DASYOF010000224.1:0-2585 GCA_036007995.1 Thermoplasmata archaeon | reverse complement strand
GCGGGGGCCGTCCGATACTTCACGCAAGACCACCTTTCGGCGGTCCCGACCAGCGACGGGAATTTCCTGGAGGTGCAGGGATCGGCCTCGGCGATGGCGTCCGCGTTCGCGACGCAGTTCGAGCTCGTCCACCTCGGCCATCGGACGGTCCTGGTCCATCCGACCCCGGCGTCGCTCCCCGCGGGTATCCCGTGGACCGGCGCCCTCGGCCTCTCGAACACGACGCCGCTCCGCCCTCTCCTCACCAGTGCGCCGCTGCGTCTGGCCAGCGCCGCCGGGTCGTCGTGCGGGGTGAACACCCCGTACACCCCGTGCGAGGTGGCCCGGGCCTACAACGGTTCCACGCTCCTCTCCCACGGGATCAACGGGACCGGCGAGCGGATCGCGGTGATCGATGCCTACGACTCCTCCGAGCCCGAGGGGCAGCTCCGGTCGGACCTCGCCGAGTTCGAGCGCCTCAATGGGCTCCCGCTCGAGAACGTCTCCTACGTGTACCCCGTGCCCACCGACCAGAACCTCAACGCCTCCTCCGCCTCCGGGTGGGGGACCGAGGAGGCGCTGGACCTCGAGTGGTCCCGGGCGAGCGCCCCGGGCGCGGCCATCGACATGGTGCTCGCGCCCAACGCCTCGGTGGGGCTCTACTACGCTGTGGATTGGGTCGTCGCCCACGACGCCGCCGACATCATCAGCCTCAGCTGGGGGGAGCCGGATGTGGGCGTCTACGACGCGGCGAACGCGCCGTGCGCGGACCAGTGCAATGCCACCACGGACGGGTCCTACACGCTCCTGCATCCGGTGCTCGAGGCCGCGGCGGCCGAGGGGATCGGGGTCGTCGCCGCCACCGGGGATTGCGGGGCCGCGGGGGGCACGTCCGGGGACACGACGGACTTCCCCTCGTCGGATGTCTACGCGACCGCCGTCGGGGCGACGGTGCTCGCCGACAACAACGTCACCGGAGCCTACCAGTCGGAGGATGGGTGGTCCGGGAACGCCTCGGGCTCCGTCTCACCGGGCTGCCTCAACCAGGGCGGCAGCGGCGGCGGTTTCTCGCCGTACCCTCGTCCGGCGTGGCAGAGCGCCCCGGGGTTCCCCGCCAACGCGACGGGCCGAGGCATCCCCGATGTCTCCCTCGTCGGCGGGCCCCAAGAGGTCGAGATGGTCCAGTACAATCAGAGCTTCGGGGTCGGCGGCACGAGCGCCGCCACGCCGATGTGGGCCGGGATCGAGGCGATGGCGGACCAGGACGCCGCCCGTCGCCTCGGGAACATCGATCCGTCGTTGTATGCGCTGGCCCGGGGCGGCGCCGCGTCGACCTACTTCCATGACGTCACCACCGGGAACAACGGGTACCCGGCCGGTCCCGGCTGGGACGCCGTCACCGGCCTGGGGTCCCCCGTGGAATCGGCGTTGGTCCCGGCGCTGAGCGCCGCGCCCGTGAGCACGGACGGTCTCTCCGTGGACCTGTACGCCGCGCCCCGTCTCGGGCCGACCCCGCTCGCCACGACGTTCGCCATCGCCCCCCACGGGGGCACGTCGGGATTCCCGTTCGTGGACGTCGGCTTCGGCGACGGCAACGCGACGCTCTCGGCGAATGCCACGGGACCCGTCGAGCACACCTACACGCATCCTGGGGTGTACGCGGCGACGGTGACCGTGGTGGACTCCTCCGGGAACTCCTCCACCGCCCCGCCGGTGGCCATCGTCGTGGGCGGCGGCCACGTGTTGACGGTCACCCTGAACGTATCGAGCGCCACCCCCAGTCTAGGCGCCCCGGTCACCCTCACCGCCGGGGCCTCCAACGGAACCGGACCGTACCGGTACAGCTACTTCTTCGGGGACGGCACGTACGCCCTGAACAGCGCCAGCGCCTCGATGAGCCACGCCTACGGCGCTTCGGAAGGGGTCTGTGCCGCGGTCGTGGTCCAGGATGCCGCCGCGCCGGTCGATGGCGGGACGTCGGCCCGGATCCCCCTCGCCATCGGGGGCGCGCCCGCGCCGACCTGCCCGAGCCCCTCGGCGCTGACGGCCCACTTCTCCACCGCGGTGGCCTCGGCCGACCTCCCCGGCGACCTCCCGTTCGCGGTGAACGCCTCCGGGGGCACCCAGCCGGTCTCGGTACAGTACGTCTCCGATGATCCGTACGTCCGGGCGTGCGACTGCGGTATCTTCACCCAGCCGGGATCGCACGCCGTCCGGGCGTACGTCAATGACAGTTTGGACGAGCAGGTCGTCGCCGGGCTGAACGTCACCCTGTACCCAGTCCTCTCGGGGGTCGCTTCGGCCTCCCCCACCGAGGGGTCCGCGCCGCTGCCCGTTGCCTTCCACCTGACGCCCGCCGGGGGGCATTTCACCGGTCCGCCTGAGGTGAACTGGTCCTTCGGGGACGGGGCCACGCTGGCCGGATCGAATACGTCGCCGACGCATTCGTACACCGCTCCAGGGATCTACACCGCGACGGCGCTCCTGCAGGACCAGGGCGGCGGGAGGGCCAGCTGGGCGTGGGTCGTGGATGTGACGAGCGGCGGCACGCCGTCGCTCACCGTCACGGCCACGATCGCCCCGGCGGAGGAGATGTTCGCGGGGGT
>DASYOF010000223.1:0-4588 GCA_036007995.1 Thermoplasmata archaeon | reverse complement strand
GACGGTTACCTGGCCCGGGAGCGGGGCCACGTCCGAGGCGGGGAACGGCGCCAGTTGATCTACGCCTTGACCGAGAAGGGCCGCGACCGGCTGAAAGACCAGACGCGGGAGGTGCCGGTCCTCTCCGGGGAGCTCCCCGCGCCCCCGAACCCGTTCTTCGGCCGGAAACCGGAGCTCCGGGAGCTTTGGAACTACTCGAAGGAGGGCGGCTGCGTCGTCTTCGTCCAGGGCGGGAGCGGGATGGGCAAGACCGCCCTCGTCAGCCGCCATGTCCGCCGGTTCCGCGGGGGGTGGGTCCCGTTCTGGTTCACGATCCGGGTCGGCAGCTCGGTCCGGCAGTTCACCTCGGCCCTCTCGCACGCCCTTTCGGTCCTGGGCGCGCCGCAACTCGCCTACTATTCCCAGCTGCCCCGGCAGCCCGTCGGGCGGGAGGTCGCCGACCTGGTCCAGCGCGCGCTCGGGGACAGGCCCCTCCTGGCGGTCGTCGACGACCTGCAAAACGCCGACCCGGACATTCGGGCGTTCCTGAAGGACCTCGTCCAGAGTCTCGGGCCCGACCACCGTCACCTGTTCATGTTGATGGGCCACGACGCCCCGTACTTCCACCCCGAGCGCGTCAGCACCCACGAGTTCATCCTCGGTGGGCTCGACCGGGCCGCGGCCCACGAGTTGACCGACCGGCAAGGGGGACTCGCGGAGAAATTCGAGGCGATCTTCCAGGCCACGCTCGGGAGCCCGCTCCTGCTGCAGCTCGCGGTCACGAACCCCGGCCTCGACGCCGCTCCGAGCGCCCTCCCCGCCGCCGTCGTCGACCGATTGCCGTTGGAGGAGGCGATCGGCCTGCTACCGGTGGCCATCTCGCACGAGCCGCTGCCGGTCTCGTTCCTCCGGCAGTCGAGCGGGCTCGAGCCCGAGCGGCTCGACGACCTCCGACGGATGGGTCTGCTCCAGTCCACGGTGGAGGGTCACGTCGAGCTCCTCCAGGCGGTCCGGGCCGCCCTGATCAACCGTCTGGGGCCGATCGAAGAGCGGGAGGCGCATCTCCGTCTCGCCGCGTTCTACGGCCGCAGCCACCGCCCCGAAGCGGTTCGGGAGCGGTTCCTCCACCTGACGTCCGGCGAGCGATGGGACGAGGCGGTCCAGGTCCTCACGCGCCACGAGCGCTCGCTGCTCGCCCTTGGGTACACCGACGCGTTCCGGAGCGCGCTCAACCACATGACCCTCGCCATGCCGCCGGGGATCCACCGGGTGCGCGCCCTCCGGATGGAAGCGATCGTGCTCCGGTCCCACTCGGAGTACCCCGAGGCGATCCTCGCTTTCCGCCGGGCCATCCTGGAGGCGACCGGCGACGGCCGGATCGAGGCGGAGTGCCTGAACCAGATCGTCGACCTGTACGTCCGTCTCCACCAGGTCGGTGAGGCCGAGCGAGCTCTCGACGAGGCTCGCGGGCGCGGCACGTCGACGAAACGCCAGCAAGCGATGCTGTTGCTCTCGGAATCCCGGATCGTGGAGGCCCAGGGCGACCTGTTCCGGGCGAAGGGGATGTATCAGGAGACGTTCGACTTCGCCCGACGCTCCCGACTGCCGGACCTCGAGCTCGAGTCCGTCGCCGCTTGGTCCCGGTTGGCCGCCATCGGAGGCGACCACGTCGCGGCGTTGCGGGTCGTCAACCAGGGGCTACCCGAGGCTCGACAGTCCGGACGGGTCGATATCGTCCTTCGGCTCCTTCTCGTTCGGGCACGAAGCTACGCGGAAACCGGGCGCCGGGAGCTGGCCGAACAAGAGATGCAGGCGATGCGCGTCGAGGCCGAATCGCTCGGCTACCTCGGCCAACTCGCGTACACCCTGAGCGGGCTCGCGGCGATGGCGACCGAAGCCGGCCGATGGGCGGAGGGGATCAGCTACGCCCGGCAGGCGAGCAACCTCGCCGAGCGCCTCGGCAACGACCTGGTGCTCGGCCATACCCTCGGGCTGATGGCCTCCGGCGAGACCCGCCAGGGCCTCTTCCAGGAGGCCATCCAGCACGCGGAACGGAGCGTGACCGTCCTCCGTCGACTTCCCCCGTCCGACTCGCTCGCGATCTCCCTCGCGTACCTTTCGGAGGCCCACCTTACCGGCGGCGACCTCGAGCTCGGCAAGAAGTACTTTGCCGAATCCCTCAAGGTCGCCGACTCGCTCGGGATGTCCCAGTGGCGCGAGTTCATCCAGCAGGAGCTCGGGGCGATCATCGCGAAAAAGGAGCAAGGTGAGACCGCTAGCCCGGTCGCGGGCTAGCGGTTCGCCGCCGACCGGACGACACCAGAGTGTCGCCCGGCCGGCAGCGAGAGGGCGGCTTGCCCCCCTGTCACAGCCGGCGATCTACAGCTGCTCGGTCGGAACGGGCGGAACGCAGGGAAGGTACATTGGAACGACTCACCTCCAATCGCCCCCGCGGGAGCCTCGTTACATAAATGTTACGTAAATCACTCGGCGGCAGTGCGTAGTTATACGCCACGCACCCGTGAGGAGAAATGCGCACTCAGATAAGAATCCTCAGAACGCCCGAAGCGCGCTGTATTCCGTCTCACTCCTCTCGGTACCGATGAGCCGGACGAGACCCAGAGCCTCGGCCGGACCACGACACCGTCATGGTTGGAGGATCCGTTGGAACAGGTTTTGCTTCCGCATCTTGTGGATGTCGCGGACGTCGTCCACGTCGTACCGGGTCTGCCGCCACGGGTCGGCGATGTTCGAGTAGCCCCGTACTTCCCAGAACCCCGGCGCGTCGTCGACGGCAAAGTCGAGGCCGCGCAGCCATTTCGCGCTCTTGTAGAAATATCGTTTCGGCACCAGCATCCGGACCGGCCCGCCGTGCTCGGGAGGCAGGGGAAGCCCGTCGTACATGTGGGCGATGAGAACGTCGTCGTCGACGAGCGCCTCCAGGGGCAAGGACGTCGTGAACCCCTGCTCGCATTCCATGATGACGAACTTCGCCGCCGGGTCGGGCCGCACGAGGTCGACGATCGCCCGGAAGGGGACGCCCGTCCACGACGTCCCGAGCTTCGTCCAGCTCGTCACGCAATGGATGTCGACGACCTCCTGCTTCTGGGGGAGCGCCGAGAGCGCGGCGAAGTCGAGCGTCGTCGGGCCCGTCACCCGTCCGTGGATTCGGAGCGTCCAGTTCGAGCGGGTCAGCTCGGTCGGGATCGTCCCCGCGTGCAAGACCGGGTAGCCGTTCGTCACGATCTGGCCGGGGGGAACTCGGGCCGGTGGTCCCGGGGGCGGCGCGGCGAGGTCCGAGGCCAAGGTCCCCCCTACGCGGAGCGCGAGCGCGTGACCGAGACGTCGACTTCGTCGCCGTCCCAGGCGAACTTGAGTCGCGACCTCGGCTGCCAGACCTTCCGGCGGTCCCAGAGCGCGCCGACGAGGAGCGGAAGCCCGATCGACGCTTCGAGGTGGGCCATCGACCGCGTCGCGGTCTTCGAGATCTTGCCCCACGACTGCGCCTCGTCGAGGGTGGAGCCGGAGAGTCCGCCCCAGTGAGGGGAGTCGGTCGTGATCTGGAGCGCGTAGAAGTGGCCCTCGCCCTCGCGGCCGAACGCGTAGTTCGCCATCACGATCCCGTCGTTGATCCAGTTCTTCGGCGTCCCGCCGCCGATGTAGACGACAGCGGTCCGGGGGGAGTGGGCCAGGATCTGGACGAGCTCGTAGTTGTCGCGCACCGCGTCCAGGAGGAACCGAGGCTTGCCCCGGTTCTTCTGATAGTGCAGCGTGAGGCCGATCCCGATCGAGCTGTCGATGAGCGCCGGCGAGAAGACCGGCACGCCCCGGCGCGCCGCCGTGCTGACGATCGACGCGTCGTCCTGGAACTGCTCGCCTAAGAACTGGAGGAACTCCCGGGACGAGGCGGGCCGCGGCGGGAACTTCTCGGTGACCGCCCCGATCGCGCGGTCGGTGTCCTCGAACTTGAGCTCGTCGACGTACGTGTCGTAGATCCGGTCGAGGTAGAGTTCCCGGAGTTCGACGTCGTCGGCGCTCGGAGTGCCGACCCAGTGCTTCCCGCCGATCGTCTGGTAGATGTCCTGGTAGAGCACCGCGCCGGTTGAGACGACCACGTCCACGAGTCCCCAGTCGATCGCGTCGCGGATCACCTTCCGGAGCCCGGCGGCGATGAGGGGTCCCGAAAGCCCGAGAAAGATCGTGGGCCGCTTCGGGTCGGTGAGCGCGTTCTCCCACACTTCGAGCGCGCGCCCGAGGTTCCGCGCCTGGATCGACGTACCCTGGAACTGGCGGAGGAGCTCGCCGAGGCCGTCGACCTTCGTGACGTCGACCGGTTCGACGCTCTTCTTCAGGATCGCGCGGCGCGCGGCGTCGACCTTCTTCGACACATCGCGCCGAACGAGCCGACGTTGATAACCCGGACGGCCCCGGCGCGTCCGACGCACGGAAGTAGGGGAGCGATGCATGCTCTTTCGACCGCAGCCATGACCCTCACCAGCGCTCCGGTGGCCCGCTCGCTCGGCGGGCTTTCCGAGGGGAGCGGCCGAACGCTGGTCATCGCCGGTCCGCCGCTCTCCGGCAAGAGCGAGCTCCTCGCGCAACTGAAGGG
>DASYOF010000222.1:0-6470 GCA_036007995.1 Thermoplasmata archaeon | reverse complement strand
TTCCCCTTCCACCGGAGTCCGCGGCCCTCGCGCCCGGCGCGGGTGAGGCCGCGGTAGACCCGCCCGGTGTGGGGGGCCCCGGCGATCCAACCGAGCTGCCGGTCGTGGAGGATCTGGGGGTGGGCGGGGTCGACCAAGAGGACCTCGAAGAACTTCTCCTTCCCGTCCTCGCCGACCCAGTAGGAGTTGAGGACTTCGAGGTTCGGGTAATGCTTCTGCGCGCGCTCCTCCGCGATCCGCTGGACGCTCTTCGCGAGCGTCATCCGAAGGATCCCTTTCCGCTTCGGGCGGCGCCCCGCGATGATTGCCCGCTTCCTCTGCCCGCCCCGGCGGACTCGGACACGAACGATGATGAATCCTTCTTTCGCCTTCCAGCCGATTGCCCGCGCGCGGTCGAGCCGGGTCGGGTGGGCGAGTCGCGTCACGGTGTGCTGCCGTCGCCAGGTCAGGAGCCGCTCGTGCCGAAGCTCGGCGCCTTCCTCTCCGAGCGTCGTCCGGAACGACTTGGAAATGTAACGGTAGAGCGACTTGCTCATGGGCGGCGGCGGGGGACCTTGGACCCCATTATAAGCGTGATGTTCGCGGGCCGCGCGGGTTCCCGACGTCCGGAGCTCCCCCGTACGCTTCGGCGGTCGCTCAGCTCGACCCGCTCGAGAGGTCGTCGAGCAGCGCGTCGAGTCGGCGGATCATCTCGTCCGGCGATGCGCCCGCGAGCGTCGGGTCGACCGGTCCCGGAAGGTCGGCCAGGATCGAATCGATCTCCTTGTCCTCCTCGGACGACCGACGCTCCTCCGCCGTCGGGCCGACGGCGGTGGTGGGGAGGAGGCGCCCGGACGGAACCTCGAGGGGGGTCCCGGGCACGGAGGCAGGGGGCGAGCTGGGGCGGACGGCGATCGGTGGGGGGACGACGCGCGGCAACGGCCGTTGGGCCGGGGTCGGGCTGGGTCGGGTCACCCCAGGGGCCGACGCCGACGGTCGTGGGAGGGGGCGAGCGGGCGCACCGCCCGGCGTCGGGGCCGGGGCCGCCCGCGCCGGCGGCGCGCGGATGCCCGCCTCCGACGCCGACGGGGCGCGGGCCGTTCGCTCGGCGCGCTCCGCCGGTAGCGCGTAGGGGAGGAGGAATCCCCACGTCACCAGCAAGACGAGGAGTCCGAGGATCGTGTTGAAGATCCCGGACGGCGAGGTCTGCGCGACGTAGAAAATCAGGTAGAGCCCCCACAGGAGGGAGCTCCCGCCCACGATGAACAGGAGTCCGAGGACCAACCGGTCCCGCACCAGCTCGCTGTTCATCGTCGGAGCGTATGGTCGGCTGGACCGATAAAGGACGGCAACCAGGGAACGGTCCCGAACCGCGCTACGACGGAGTCTCCCACGGGAGCCGCAGGTCCGGCGCCCGGCTCACCCGGGCCGTCGCGTGGCTCTCGGTCAGGACCGCCCGCTCCAGGTGGTGCGCGATCTCGCTGACGAGCCGGCCGAACCGGGCGCGGTCGGGCTCGGGAACGGTCATCGGCGTGGTCCAGACCACGGCGGCGCCGCCGCTCGTCGGGACGACGGTGAACACGAGGGTCCGGGCGGCGTCCGGCACCGCCGGGTTCATCCGCTTCAACTCGGCGCTGACCCGGCTCTCCGACGGCTCGGTCGTGTCGGTCCGCTGGACCGCGTAGCCGATCGTCCCGAGATAGTCCGCGAGATGGCCCGCGAACCGCTCTCGTCCCATTCCGCGCACGCGCAGCCACTCGTTACCGTTCGCCATGTGACCTCTTGCCCCAGCGATCGACGCTCTTGAGGAAGCCGAGGAGCATCCGGTACTCCGGTTCGGTCGGCGTCGACCGGCCGAGGACCCGTCGCCACAGGAGGGCGAGGCCGTGGCGCTTGTGCGCGGGGTAGCCGGCCTTCGCCGCCAGCTCCTCGACCCGGCGGAGCAGGAGCTCCTTCTCCGGGCCGTTCAACGTGAGCACTTCCGGAGCCGGGGTGCTCTCCGGGTCCGCCGGGGTCCGCTGGCGGTGCAGCGCGTACAGAACGATCGCGACCGCATGGGAGAGGTTGAGCGTCGGGAACTCCCGGCGCGCCGGGATGTGGACGAGAAGGTCGCATTGGGCGAGCTCCTCCCGGCCGAGGCCGTTGTCCTCCGGTCCGAACACGACCGCGACGGTGCCGACGATCGGAAGGAGGAGTTCGCCGAGCCGTTCCGGGGAGACGGCGCGCCGGAGGTACGAGGCGGAGCGTCCGGTCGAAAGGTCGGTGGTGCCAACGACGAGGTCCGCCGAGGCGACGGCGCTCGCGAGGTCCGGCGCGACCTTCGCGGCCCGCAGAAGGGGGATCCCGCCCATGGCGCGCCGACGGGCTTCGGTCCCGAGCTTCGCCTTCGGGGCCACGAACACCAGCTCGTCGGCGCCGAAGTTCCGGGCCGCCCGGGCGACCGCGCCGACGTTCCCGTCCTCCTTCGGACGCACCAGGACGACCGCGAGGCGCGCCGTCACGCCGTGGTCCCCTCGGCAAAGAGCCGGCGGACCATCCAGTCCGGGTCGAACGGGGCGAGGTCGTTGTACCCTTGGCCGACCCCGACGTAGAGGATCGGCCGGCCGGTGACGAACGTCGCCGACAGCGCCGCGCCCCCTTTCGCATCGGCGTCGAGCTTCGTCAGGATCAATCCGTCGACCCCGAGGAGCTTCTGGAACAGCTTCGCCTGCTCGACGACGTCGTTCCCCGACAGGGCGTCGCCGACGAACACCGTGAGCGAGGGCTCGACGACCCGGCGGATCTTCTGCGCCTCGTGGATCAGATTCTCGTTCGTGTGCTGGCGCCCGGCCGTGTCGACGAGGACGACGTCGACGCCTTTCGCGCGGGCGTGTTCGACGGCGTCGTACGCGACCGCCGCCGGGTCGCTCCCTTCCTGCTGACGGACCACCCGGATGCCGAGCCGCTCGCCGTGGACGAGCAGCTGCTCGATCGCGCCGGCGCGGAACGTGTCGCCCGCGGCGATGACGACGCCGAGACCGGCGTCGCGCAGCCGCATCGCGAGCTTGGCGACGGTCGTGGTCTTGCCGGTTCCGTTGACCCCGACGAACATCACGATGTACGGCTTCTTCACGGCGGTCCGGGCCGCCTCCACGATATCGATCGGCGGTTTCGAGAGGAGCGAGCGGATCGACTCCTCGAGGCTCGTGCGAACCGCCTGGGCGACGTCGGTCCCCCAGCGCAGCCGCTTGCCCGCGAGGCTCTTGCGAAGGTCTTTCCGGATCCGCTCGACGACCGGCAACGCGACGTCGGACTGGAGGAGCACGATCTCGAGCTCGTCGAGAACGTCCTCCAGCTTCGCCTCGTCGATCGCCTTCGACGTGAACCCTTCGGCGAACGGGGAGGGAGCGGCGGGGGAGGCACTGGACGAGGGGGAGTTCGGAGCCGGCGCGCGCCCGGTGAGGCGCGCCTTAATTGCTGCCCACATCGCCCGCGACCGGCGCCCCGCTCGTCGCCCGGGCGAGCGCGTCCAGCCGCCGGCTGAGGAGCTGGATCCGCTCCTCGAGCGTTTGCATCTGGCCCTCGAGCTCTCGGGTCGCCTGGTCGATCTTCCCGACCCGCTGGGCGAGGAGCTCGGTGACCTGGGGCCGCTCGAGCTCGACGACGAATCCCGCGCCGATGCCGATGAGCACCTTCGTGCTCGCGGCCGGGGCGCCGCGGAGGTACGTCTCGCCGCCGACGGGGATCAGAAGCTCGCTCGCCGCGGGAACGCGGTCGAGCCCCTCGAGGGTCGACTTGGCGCGCTCATGGTCGCCGCGGGACGCCGAGAGGTACTGGTGCTGCTGGAGGAGCTGGTTGAGCTGGTTCCGGTAGGCGTCGAGGCGAGCCAAGTCTTCCTGGACCTGGCGCTCCGTGACCGGAGCGCTCGGCGCGCTCACGCGAGGACCTCGGTCAGCGTGGAGATCCGGATAAGCGTCCGTTTGACGTGGTGGCAGCCGCCGATCTCGCTCAAGGCCCATTCGCGCGCCTGTTCGGCGGAGGGCGCCTCGCAGACCTTCGTGAACGTCTGCCAATCGGCGCGTCGGGCCAGAAACGTTCCGGAGACTTGCCAGTGGGCCATCGTTCCTCGAAGACGGCCGCGCCACCCGGGCTCGTTACATAACCCTTCCGGCGGGGCGGCGCGCTCCGACGGGAGGGTTATAAGTGAAGCGGAGGTTCGAAAGTCGGCGCCGGACGAGCCGCCGGCCCCCCTCCGAGCGGTCGAGGCGCCGCACGGAGGAACCGAGGACCTTGCCCGCACGGGGGACCCCACCGCACCGCCCGAGGGGCGGGAAAATCGCGCTGGGCCTCGCTGTCACGCTCGGCACCCTCGCGCTGGTCTCCCTCCTGCTCAGTTCGCTTCCGCTCCCGACCCCGGCCCTGGCGTCGTCGGTGCTGGCCCCTTCAGCGCTCCCGGCCGACCCCGCCCCGTCGGTGACGACGGGCGGGGGAACGCTCTCCCTCGGGATCTCGGTCACCCCGGGCATCATCTGCGTGTCGAACAACCTGGCCTGCCCGAGCGACCAGCGGAGCGCCCGGGTCACCCTGCAGGCGGTGGCCCCCGCGCTCGTGACAACGTACTACCCGGCGGTCCAGGTGGTCTTTCTCCTCGAGACGACGGCGTACGACGGGACCTACGACGGCTCCCTCGGGGTCCCCGGCCGGGAATACTGCGCGGACTCCTCCGCGCACCAGCCGTGCGAGGAGTCGAACGGCGTTCCGTTCTTCGTCGCGAACGCGGGCACCATCGCCTCGGCGATCGCGAACGCGAACCCCCGCTCCGCGGTGACGTTCGGCCTCGTCAATTTCTTCTCGACCGGCGATGCGTACGACAAGTTCTCCGCTGACGGTGCCCAAGGGCTCGAGTCCGTCGCCTACCACGTCGACGTCGGAATCCCGGTTCCCCCGAGCCAGTTCCAGTCGCAGGTCGCCGCGACGTTCCAGTCGGAAGTGCTGAACGGCGGCTGGGTCTACCCGGACCTGAACTTCGGCAACAACTTCCTCCACTCCGACAGTATCACGGCGCTCTACGGCGTGCTCCTCGGCTACGGCATCAGCTGGCTCCCCAACGCCCACCACGTCCTCGTCCTGATCGGGTCGACCGCGCCGCGCGACCCGCCGTACGTCCAGAATTACTGCATCAGCCCCTCGGCCGCATGGCGGTACGCCTGCTACGGCGCCGGCGGTCCGTACAGCGCCGGCTGCGAGCCCGCCTACGACTTTGGCGTCGGAGTGAGCCCCCAGTGCGTGGGCTGGACCGCGTCGCAGACCGGCGACGTGAACAACTCGATCGCCGGGCTCGCCCACTCCATCCCGAACTGCGCGGACTCGCTCGGCAAGCGGTGCACGATCGACGTCGTCGACCTTTGGACGACGCCGACCGACCCGTTCTCGCTCGGATGGCCCGGCACGGTGGACGGCGGGCCGGGCGGGCCGCTCGTTGCCCAGAACGTCGGACGGGTCCTTTCGGCCGGGTGCGACCTCGCCGCCGCCACGGGCGGATCCTGGGACGGTCCGTCGTTCTTTTCGTGCGCCGACGGAACGATCGGGGACCTCTCGTACGTCCCGCACGGGTCGGCCACCGCGCCGGACATCTCCAATCCCTCGCTCCTCTCCGCGTTCAAGGGCGTCAGCTTCGGACCGTTGACGAGCGACGTGATCGCGACCGGCGGGAACAGCTCGATCTTCCGGTTCGTTCCGTTCGCGAACGTCCGCCCCGCCCCGAACCTGGCGGCGCAGACCCTCTGCCTGACGCCGTATGGGACCCGCAACGACTGTCCCGGACCGACCTACAAGAATGGGACCGACTTCGAGAGCCTGAACTGGAACTGGTCGAGCGTGCCGTCGCAGAATATCCTCTACGGGGGGGATGAGTGGATCGCGTCGTTCAACGTCGTGGCCGTCGGCCCGCCGTACGGCAGCGTCCCGGTGGACGCGTGCATCACGAGCGTCTGCGCCGCCGGCGGGAGCGGCTGGGTCGACGGGACGTTCACGCTCGCCCGATATTATCCCGGGATCTCGCTGTCCGAGGTGAACCAGTCGTTCCCGCTCGCGGTCTTGCGGATCGTCTACGGCCCTCAGGCGACGATCCCCGGCGGAACGGTCCCGGCCCCTACCGGGGTCCCCCCTCCGCCCCCATCTGCCGTCGTCCCGGTGATTCCGGCGCCGATCCCGACGACCGCGCCAGGGGCGAACATCGCGTCGTTGTCGGTCCAGGCGCTCGGCGCGGGATTCCTCGGCGCGGGATTCACCCGGATCGCCCAGCGGAACCGGCCGGTCGCGGTCGGGCAGGCGAACGCCCCACGGAACGGCCGGCCGCGCCGGCCTCCGCCGAGGCGGGTCGTCGGCAAGTTCATCTGAGCGGCTACGGGGCGCTGACCGGCGGCTCGGCCCGGCGCCGCTCGTACCGCTCGCGTTCCCGGTACCAGCGCTCCTGCCGAGCCTCCAGGGTCTCCGCTTCGACGACCGGCGCG
>DASYOF010000221.1:0-5203 GCA_036007995.1 Thermoplasmata archaeon | reverse complement strand
GGCGAGCGTCGCCCTCGGCCTCGTCAGTATCGTGCTCGCCGGAGGTCTCTTCGTGATGTACCGCCGGATCTACGCGGACACGAAGACCGGATTCGGGCTGGCGCTGCTCGTCTTCGCCGGCGCGTTCGTGGTCCAAAGCGCCCTGACGGTCTACTCGTACGTCGCCGCGATGCCCATCATCCCGGACTCGTTCGCTCCCTTCCTCTTCGGGATCGGCCTGTGCGAAGCGACCGGTCTCGGCGCCGTCGTGTGGACCGCTTCGCACTGAACGATCCGACCTCCCCCTTGAGGGTCGGGGGCGACCTCTCGGGGGCGTTCGGTCGAGCCGGTGGGCCCGGCGAGGATCGACCGCGCCTCGGGCCCGGACCGGATCCGATCGGCGGTGTACGATTAGAGGGGCCACCCGATTCGGTCCCGATGGAACTTCTCGGCCCCGGTCTTCGAGTCACGAACCTCGAACGCTCGCTCCGATTCTACACGAAGACCCTCGGACTCCGCGAGGTCCGGCGCGGGGACACGCGGTCGTGGGGCGGGGGGCTCTGGGTGCAGCTCGAGGACCCGAAGTCCCGTCAGCGGGTCGAGCTGAACTGGTATCCGCGCGGCTCGATCTTCCACGGACCGTTCCGGTCCGGCGACGCCCTCGACCACCTCGATTTCGACCTCGGCGCGGTCCCGGTCGCCACGCTCGAGCGAACGTACCGCCGGCTCGTCCGGGGAGGGGCCCGGCCCACCCGGTACACCGCGGCCACGACGGCGGGGTGGATGGCGAGCGCGATCGACCCGAACGGGATCTGGATCGTCTTGACGCGCCGACCGACCGCGGCTCAGCGTCGCGCGATGGAACGGGTCGATGCAGAGGAGCCCTCCCAGGTTCGAGCGCCGCGTCGCCGGTCGACCCCGGCCAAGACGTAGCGCGAGGCGTCGGTTGCCGCCCTTGGACTTGGTCCGGCCGCCGGGCGAACGACCATGACCCGGACCCACGGTCCGGGCACCGCCGGCGTCGAGGTCGCCGTCCGTCCCCTCACGATGGAGGGGTGGCCGGACCTCCAGCAATTGTTCGCGGAGACGCCCGGCACCGTCGGTTGTCAATGCGCCTGGTTCTTCCGGACCACACCGGCGTTTCGCGAGGGGTACGGGAGCGGCAACCGCGAGTTCCTTCGGGCGCGGCTCGGCCCGGGGCCGGCGCCGGGACTGCTCGCCTACGTCGACGGTTCCCCGGCCGCGTGGTGCGCGTTCGGGCCCCGGGAATCGTACGGCCGGCTCACCCGGTCGCGCCTGTTCGGCGGTCCCGGGCGCCCCGGCACTTGGGCGGTCGTTTGCTTCTTCGTGCCCAGCCGGTATCGCGGGCTCCGCCTCATGGACCGACTGATCGAGGCCGCCGTCGAGGGGGCCCGGGCGGCGGGGGCAACCGGGGTCGAGGCGTACCCGGTCGTCGTCGAACCCGGCCGCCGCACCGACTCGGCGAGCGGGTACCACGGGTTCCTCCGACCGTTCGTTCGGTCCGGGTTCCGCGTGGTCGCCCGGCCATCGGAGGCGCGGGCGGTGGTGCGGCTCGAGCTCGCGCGGTCGAGGGTCAGCGGGCCGGACGCGCCACCAGCCGGCTCGGGTTCGCGAGGATCTGCTCCCACATCGACCGGGTCACGCTCAACGGCGAACCGCGGTCGGCGACGAGGATCGGGTCGACCCGGCCGTCGTCCCACTCGAGAAAGACCTGCGGAATGACGTAGTCCGGGTCCCACAGCCCGTGCTGCTCGACCATCCGGTCCGCCTCGTTCGCGGTCCGGGGGTCGTCGATATCGAGGAGGCGGAGCGGGATCCCGAGCCGTTTCGCCAGCACCGGCGCGCGCTCGGTCGAGATCGGATCGCAGTGCGGGCACCAGAGGGCGTACACGAGCGACAGACGGGCCGGATTCGCCATAGTGGTCCGAACTCCCGGCGGGGCGACCCCCGTATCCGCCATATCGGTGTCGCGCGCCGTGGCGCCGGGACCACCAAATAGGCGGCCGAGGTGGCCCCGACGATGCCGACGAAGCCGCGAGCCCCCCGCCACCGACGGTCGCGCTCCGCCGTTCGACGGGCGCGGCCGACCGCGACTCCGGCGGCTCTCCCCACGGGACCGGCGGCGCGGCACATCGAATCCCCCCCGACGGGCCACGAGGTCTGCCGGAGCTGCGGACGGATCGTCCGGCTCGAGCTGTCGGAGGGGGACGCCGCGAACCTGGTCGCGTTCGCCGACCGGCGGCCGGACGGCTGGTCGGCCGATGGGGTCACGCTCACGGTGACCGGCCTATGCCCGCGTTGCCGGGAAGGCCTCGCGGCCCGCCCGTAGGAACCCCGAGGCTCCGCGCGTGCAGGGCGTCTTCTCCGCACCGCGGATCGTTTCGGGCGCCGGGGCGATCGAGGCGCTCAGCGGATTCGGGGCGCATCGCCCCCTCGTCGTCGTCGACCCGGCGATCGCGAAGTCGACCGGTCCGAAGCGGATCGCGGAGGAGCTCGAGAAACCGGACGGCGCCGTCGTCACGACGTTCTCGGACGTCGCCATCGAGCCGACGGTCGCGGACGTGGAGCGGGGCGTCGCCGCGGTCCGTTCGGCGGCGCCGGACCTGATCGTCGCGGTCGGGGGCGGAAGCACGATCGACACGGCGAAGGCGCTCTGGGTCCGGTACGTCCGGCCCGAGGTCGCCCTCGAATCGATCACCCCGCTCGTCGAGCTCGGGCTCCGCTCGCGGGCGATGTTCGTCGCCGTCCCGACGACGAGCGGGAGCGGCAGCGAGGCGACCTGGACCGCGGAACTCCGCGCCGACGACGGTCGTCCGGTCGACGTCGCGACGCGGGAGCTCGTGCCCGATTGGGCGCTCCTCGACGCCTCCCTCGCCGGTTCGGCGCCGCCGGCGGCCCGGGCCGACGCCGCCGCCGACCTGCTCGGCCACGCGATCGAGGCGCTCGGGTCGGAGTGGGCGAACGCGTTCTCCGACGCGGCCGGCCGGGACGCCCTCGCGACCGCGCTCACGGTTCTCCCGAAGCTCGCGAAGCGTCCGGACGACGACGACGCCCGGGGGGCGCTCCACCACGCCGCGACGCTCGCCGGCCTCGCCGCCTCGAACGCCCAGGTGGGTGTCGCGCACGCCCTCGCCCGGGCGCTCGGACCGTCCACCGGCCTCTCCCACGGACGTCTCGTCGGGATCCTCCTCCCGTACGCGACCGAGTTCAACTACCCGAGCGCCCGCGACCGGTACGCCCGACTCCTCGGCCCGCTCGGCCCACCCCTTGCGTCGAACCGGAGCGCCCTCGCCGAGCGGCTTCGCGCCACGCTCGGCCCGCTCGGGATCCCGCGAACGCTGGCCGACGCCGGGACCGACCGGCTCCGGGCGGACGGCGGACGGGCGGCGGCGATCGCCCACGCCGCGCGGACACCGGCCGCGATCGCGAACCCTCGCGTGCCGTCCGAGGACGAACTGGGCAAGCTGTTGGACGCGGCGTGGGCCGGGGCGCCGGTAACCTTCTAACCGGGGCCTAAAGCGACCCGCGCGGCGTCGCTTCCTCGGGAATCTCGCCCCGGGCCGGCAGCGGACCCGACCCGGCGTCGGTCCGGGTCGGGGCCTGATCCGACCGGGTCGCAAGGCGCTCCCAGGGGGCCGTCCCCACTAGGGGGAGCTTCCCGGGCGAATTCGCCGTTCCGGCTCCGGGGCACCTTCCCGGCCAATTCGCACCCCCGGACTCGCGAATCGTCCTCGTCGGTGCTCGGGCCGAATTGACCGAGCCTTTATCCCGTAAATCCCGCGTGAACGGCTTAGGGAGACACCCGAAAATGGCGTTTGTAGATGACCTCGGATTCGTCGTCGCCTTGATTCTGGCCGGCGCGGCCGTGCTCGCCTGGACGTCCGTCAAGGCGTTCCTCGCGATGTACCAGAACAACCCGACCAAGCTCCGGGCCACCCTCAAGAGCTCCGCCGTGCCCGTCGGGATCATCGGCGCGATAGCCGCCGCCGTGGGGCTGGATATCGAGTTCACGTGGCCGTTCCCGGCCTCGTTCAACCTCGCCTCGTACAACATCCTGTTCGGGGACGCCCTGATGCTGTTCGCGATGGTCACGATCATCTACGCGGTCGTCGCGTTCTACGGACTCAAGCTCGAGTACGCGGGGGTCTTCGGCTTCGTCGCCGGGGTCATGACGGCCTGGTACGGCTACTGGGGCTACACGACGCTCGTCAAGCCCGGCGTTCTCGGCCTGACGAAGGACCCGCTGGAGACGTTCCTGCTCTACGGGGCGTTCGCGGCCGCGGGCGTCTTCTCGCTGCCCGCCGCGCTCGCCGTGGACTGGTTCCTCGAGCACCCCGGGGCGACCTGGACCCCGATTTCCCTGAGCATCCGCCCCGCGAAGGAGCCGACGGCGGACGATACGAAGGAGAGCCGGTTCCGACTGCCGGCCTACGTCTACGTGCTGGTCGTCTGGTTCCCGATCTTCGTGACGCTGGCGGCGATCGCCGCGTGGTTCTACATGGGCGACATCCTGCCCGGCCACCTGACCAGCGCGCCCTGAGGCCCGGCCTGGGAGAGGCTCCCCGACTTCCGGGGGCCTCTCGACCCGGGCGGAGGGGTCGCTAGGCCGCCGCGGCGACCTTGCCGGCCGCCGTCTCGGCGTCCCGTTGGGCGACCGCGTGGTTGATCGCGATCTCGGCGAGGTCCGCCGCGTACGAGGCGGACCGTTCGACGCTCTCGAGGACGTAGGCGAGCGAGACCGCGACGCGGCCGCGCTTCGTCGCGAGCTCGTGGAGGATCTTCTGGCGTTCCCGCGAGACGCGGTGCGCCGTGTCGACCACGGCGTTCGCGCGGGGGATGTCGGAGGTGTCGAGCGCGTCGAGCGCCTCGGAAAGTCCGTTCGCGGCGATCGCGTGGAGCTTGTCGAGCGATTCGACGACGTTGGCCGGTGGCTCCTCCTTCCCGAGCATGTCGAGCGTTTCGGCGATCTTCACCGCGTGGTCCGCGATCCGCTCGAGCACACGAGAGGCGAGCAGGAACGTCGCGCAGTCCGGGAGGGTGAGGCCGAGGCTCGTCAGGGTCCTAGCGTCCCGGAGCGCGGTCGTCACCTGCTTCTCGACGAACCAGTGGAGCCGGTCGACCTCCCAGTCCCGTTCGACGACGTCCTTCGCGATCAGCGGGTCGCGCGCGTGGAAGGCGGCCATCGCGTCGATCTGCATCGAGC
>DASYOF010000220.1:0-3179 GCA_036007995.1 Thermoplasmata archaeon | reverse complement strand
TCTCCGACGTGAAGATCTACGGCGTCGCGAGCACCCGGAAGGCGCGCGAGCTGTACATCGAGCCGAACATGAGCCCGTTCCTCGAGGGCGTGATCACCGGCATCGCCGGCGTCCTCCTCAACGAGGGTCGCCGCCGAGGGTTCGACGTGCTGACGTTCCTCGCCGAGGCGCAAGCCGAATATCCGGACGCGCGCGCCGCGGCGAAGGTGATCGAGGCGATCAACCGGATCTTGCTGCGGACCCCGCTCGACGCGGAGCCGCTCTACCACGAGGCCGAGCGGATCGAGCAGCAGCTGCTGACGATCCAGCGGCGCGCCGCCGAGAAGGGGCACTCCGACCGGCCGGCGACGGCGTCGGGGCCGATGTACCGGTAGGCCCGCTCGGGACCCGCTCGAGCAGCTCGCGTACTCCGGCGATCAGCCGGTCGGCGTCGGAATCGTTCGTGTAGAGGTAGAACGACGCGCGGACGTTCCCGTCGAGCCCGCGCTCGGCGTACCACGAGTGGACGCAGTGGCGTCCCGACCGGACCATGACGCCATGGCCCTCGTCGAGGAACAACGCCGCATCGTGCGGGTCGACCCCATCGAGGGAGAACGCGAAGATGCTCGGGCGCCTCGCCGGGTCCTCCGGGCCGAGCCGCCGCAACCGGGGTTCCCCCGCGAGCGCGCGGGTCACGCGGGCGTTGATCGCGCGGTCGTGCGATTCGACCGCCTCCAGGCCGGTCCGTCGCAGGAATTCGACGCCGGCGGCGGCGCCGAGGACGCCGGCGTAGTTCTGGAGCCCGGCCTCGAACCGGTACGGCGGGGGCCGAAGCTTGTGCTCCGTCAGCGTCGACCATTCGACCGTCTCGCCGCCGGCGAGGAGCGGACGAAGGCCCTCGAGCGCCTCGGTCCGACCGGCGAGGACGCCGGTCCCCGTCGGGCCGAGCATCTTGTGCGCGGAGATGGCGAAGAAATCGACCCCGTCCCGGGCCAGGTCGACCGCTCGGTGGGGGGCCGCCTGGCAACCATCGATGAGCACGAGCGCTCCGTGAGCGTGGGCGCGCTCGACGATCTCGCGGACGGGGAGCGAGCGACCGTCGAGGTTCGAGGTCTGGAACAGGCTCACGAGCCGGACCCCGTGGGAGAGCGCCTCGTCGAGGGCGTCGCCGTCGAAGCTCCCGTCGTCGGGGAGCCGGAGGATCTCGAGGCGCACGCCGCGCTCCGGGCCGAGCCGCTGCCAGAGGATCAGGTTCGAGTTGTGTTCCTGGTCGGAGACGAGCACCCGGTCGCCCTTCTTCCACGGCAGACCCTGACCGACGACGTTGATCGCCTCCGTCGAGTTCCGGACGAACACGATCCCGCTCGGGGAATCGGCGCCGAGGAAGGTGGCGAACGTCTCGCGCGCCTGCTCGAACCGGTGCGAGACCTCCTCGGCGAACCGGTGGAGCGAGCGGCCCGCGCAGCCCGGGTAGTCGCGGTAGTAGGCGGCCATCGCGTCGAGCGTCTCCTGCGGGACCAGCGACATGCACGCCGAGTCGAGGTACGCCGGGACGAATCCGTCATCGCGGGCCCGGAGCGCCGGGAACCGTTCGCGGACGCCGGCGAGGTCGGTCGTCATCGGAACTGCAACCCCATCGTCGCGGCGGCGAGGGCGGCGGCCCCGGTCACGAGCGACTCGTCCGGGGGGGCAAACGTGGGGCTGTGCAAGGTCGCCGGCGGACCAGGGACACCCGCGCCGAGCTTGAGGAAGGTGCCTGGGACTCGCTCGAGGTAGCGGGCGAAATCCTCGGCCCCCATGCCGGGGGCCGGGATCTCGACGAGATGGTCCTCGCCGAGCTCCTCCCCGAGGAAGCCGACGACCCGCTCCGTGACGGGCGGCGAATTCGCGAGCACGGGGTACCCTCGTCGGTACTCGATGCGGGCGGTCGCGCCGAGACTTCCGACGATGTGGCGCACCCGACGTCGCACGAGGCGCTCCACCTGCTCGCGGGTCTCGGGGCGGAACGTCCGGACCGTACCTTCGAGGACGACCTCCGTGGGGAGAATGTTGGGCCGGGTGCCGCCGTGGATCATCCCGACGGAAACGACGACCGGGTCGACCGGGTCCCGGGCCCGGCTGACGACCGCCTGGAGGCCCTGGACGACCTCGGCAGCGGCGAGCACGGCGTCGGGGCCGCGGTGCGGATACGCCGCGTGGCCGCCGTGGCCACGGACCACGATGCGGAACCGGTCCGCGGCCGCCATCAACGGGCCTTTCCGCCACCCGACGAGCCCGGCCGGGATCTCGGGGGCCACGTGCTGGCCGAGGACGAAATCGACCCGCGGTTTCTCGAGGCAACCCCGCTCGATCAGCGGCTTTGCTCCGCCCGTCTCCCCCTCCTCCTCCGCCGGCTGAAAGATCAGGCGGACGGGACCGCGGAGCCTCGGCCCCGCGCGAACGAGGAGCGTGGCGGCGCCCAGAAGGCAGCTCAGGTGCACGTCGTGGCCGCAGGCGTGCATCTTGCCGGCCGTCTTCGACCGGAACGAGAGGCCGGTGGCTTCCTCGACCGGAAGCCCGTCCATATCGGCCCGGAGGGCGACGACCGGCCCGGGCCGATCCGCGCCGATCGTCGCGACGACGCCGGTGAAGTCGTCGTAAACCGTCGGCGTGATTTCGAGGCCGCGAAGCGCTTCGACGATCTTGTCCCGGGTCTTCCACTCCTCGTACGCGAGTTCCGGCTCCTCGTGGAACGCCCGTCGCCAGGCGCGCATCGCGGGGAGGATCCGTCGGGCCGAGGTGGACCACGGACCGGCGGCTCGGCGCATCGGCGGGCCCGGAACCACCGCTCGGTATAACACGGCGGGACGCGTCCCGGAGGTTCCCCGTCGCGAACTCCGCTCTCGTCGGGGAATCCCCCGTCCGAGACAGACATCGGAACTTCGTGGCGGGCAACGGTATATCGGGTCGCGCCCTCCGACCCGGGCGGGCAGCGACACGGAGGCCGGCCGAGGGCCGCGGCAACCCGAGATTCGGATGGGGTTCTGTCCCGTAATCGGCCGGTCGCCGACCCACGCCGACGTCCGTAACTCTTCGGCCGGCGAGCCCTACAAGGGCCTCACACCTTAGGCGAGAGCGAACATTAGACTGACGTCGGCGGCCCCGAAGAAGAGGCTGAGCAGCTCCCCCCAGTCGGTCGGGGCGACGAGGCCGAAAAAGAA
>DASYOF010000219.1:0-2185 GCA_036007995.1 Thermoplasmata archaeon | reverse complement strand
ACCTGGCTCATCGCGCTCGCCGCGATGATGATCGTGACCACGAACGCGGAGGCGCCGAAGTGCTCGAGCGCGAGGAGCGGGATCAGCGGGGTCGCGATCCCGTCCGAGACCGCGAGCGGCAAGTAGGCGAGGAACCAGAGGTCGTTCGACGACGGGCGGACCGAGACGCGGGCCTTGATGTCCACGGTCGGCTGCTCCGGCCGCGAGTGGCCGGGCCCGAATCACGCCGGGTGGGTCGCTTAAAGACTCGGGCGGAGCGGCAGACGGGGCGACCCGAACCGCCTCACGCGGCGGGAACGCCGAGGGCACGGTAGAGCTGCGCCAGTTCCGAATCGTCGATCCACTCGACCCGGAGATACTCCCGTAGCGTCGCGTCGCTCACGCCGAAGCGCCGGGCCTCGTCGACGACGAACTGGTAGGCATCGATCTCCGTCGGCCGCTCCACGTAGGACAACTTCTCCGGCCAGAGCTCCTGGCCCGCCTGTCGTTGCTGGACGTGCCGGAGTTCGTGGAAGATGTCGAGGAACAGGATGAGCGCGGGGCTCTCCCGGAGATGGCTCTGACCCACGACGATGCAATCCGATTCGGGAGAGACGACCGGCTTCCACCGCCGGCGGAACGACTTCGGAAGGTCGAACGGGGCGACGTACATCCACATGTCCTCGTCGACGATCTCGACGCACGTCTCCGCGTGGAGCTTCGCCCGCTTCGCCGGGTCCGGTTCGTGGCGCTCCGCCGTCGGGAGCTTCGAGAGCCCGGGGAACACCGACTGGAGGGGATGCCGACCGACCGGGATCTCCCGGGCCACCCGGAATCCGTTCGGCGGATCCTCCACGGCCGGGGGCGGGGGAGCCTTGCGAGCGGGCATCGGCTTCCCGAAGAGGTGGGGGCCATAACTATGGCGAACTCCCCCTCCAAGCTCCTTAATCGGGGCTTCGCGTCCGCCGTCTCGTGCCGAGGACCCGTCGCCGGAACTCGGGCGGGCTCCGGGACGTGCGGATCGGCCACGCGGTCGCGCCCGACGGAACCACGGGCGTCTCGGTCGTTCTGTTCGGCCGGGCGGCCCCCACGATCGTCGACGTTCGCGGGGGCGCGTCCGGAACGTACGACACCGCGTCGCTCTCGCTCGATGCCACGTTCGGTCGGCGCTGGGGGATCTTCTTCGCCGGGGGGAGTGTCTTCGGACTCGACGCAGGGGGCGGGCTCCGCGACGCCGTGCTCGCCGACGGGGGAGGGCACGCGGTGTTCTCGAATCCGAACCGGGTCGCCCCGGTCTCGGGGGCCGTCCTGTACGACCTACCGCGCGGAGTTCGACGCCCGGTAGATTACCGGGAATTGGGCCGAGACGCCGCCGTCGCCGCCCGGCCCGTGCGGCCGTTCGCCGGCCGAACCGGAGCGGGCGCTGGGGCTCGGATCGGGAAGTACCTGGGCCGTGGCCATAGCCAGCCGGGCGCGCTCGCCATTGAGATCGGACGAGAACGAGGCCTCGGGACGGTCGCGGCGCTCGCGGTCCTGAATTCGGTCGGGGCCGTCCGCGACCCGGCGACCGGACGTTGGATCGCGGGCGCGCGGGACCGGCGGGGGCGGCTCGTCCCGCCGGATTCGGGGATCCGATCCGCCCCGGCGGGAACCACCCTCGTCGCGGTCGTGACCGACGTCCCGGTGGGTCGGCCGGTGCTCCAGCGGGTCGGGACGTTCGTCCACGCCGGCCTCGCTCGGGCGGTGGTTCCGGCGCACACGGCGACCGACGGGGACGCCGTCTTCGTCAGCACGGTCGCCCCGACCGAGTCGGCTCGGTCCGGCGCCTCCTACGCTCCCGAGCTCGCCGACCGGATCGGCCTCCTCGCCGAGCGGGTCACCGTGCAGGCGATCGTTCGAGCCGCCCGGGCGGCCAATCGGGCTACGTCGGGCCTGGCCGCCGGAGCCGGGTCCCCCGAAGGCCCCGGATGAGATCGGTCTTCGTCACGATGCCGGCGAGCGTCCCGCGGTCGGCCACGAGCACCGCCGGATAGTGGGTCAGGAGTCCGGCGAGCACATCGGCCGGGCACTCGATGTCGACCTGGGGATAGGAGTCCTCCTGGATCTCCCGAACCCGGAGCCTCCGGCCGTTCGGCCGGGCCAGCGCGCGGAGGAGCGCGGTTTCGGACACCGAGCCCGTCACCCGGCCGGCGTCGGATACCGGGAG
>DASYOF010000218.1:0-1891 GCA_036007995.1 Thermoplasmata archaeon | reverse complement strand
CGCCGTCGCGCCGCTCCCCCTCGGGGGTGCTGGGATCCCCCCGCTATCGGCGGTAGAGTTCAGGGGAGCGATCGGTTCACGTCGGCTTAGGGGCGGTGCTCGCCCCGCAGGACGCGCAGAATTTCGAACCGACCGGGATGGTCGCCGAGCATGCCGCGCACTTCGTCGTGGCGGCGCCGGCCGCGATCGCCCCGGGTTTGGGGAGCCGGCGGAGGAGGGTGACCGCGATCACCCAGACGCCGACGATCAGCAGGATCCAGGTGATGAATCCGACGACGGCGAAGATCAGCACGAGCGACAAGATTCCCGAGAATCCCGAGAACAGGCTCGAGAGCCCGTTGCTCGAGTTGTTCCCCCCGCCGTTGCCGTTCCCGTTGCCGTTCCCATTGTTGGCGGACGTGATGTCGAGCGAGACGCTGTTGCTGGGGGAGGACTGGTTGCCTTGCGAGTCGGAGGCCGTGACCTGCACGGTGTACGACCCCGACGACGACGGGGTGCACGTGAAGCTCGCCCCGTTCTGACCGCCGCACCCTTGCGGCAGTCCGGTGTACGAGAACGAGTAGGGAGGAGTTCCGCCATTCGCGGTCGCTTGAACGGAGATTGATTGCCCCTTCTGGAGCTGGCTCGGGTTGATGTTGAGGCTGACCGATACGGGCGTGTTCAGGACGGCCACCCCGGACGATTGCGGGCCGACGACCGGGCGCACTCCGCCGCGGCCGACGTCGAGCACCGAGGACGCAACCCCGGCGGCCACCAGGAGCACCACCAGGCCAAGGGTCCAGGTGGCGATGGTTCGGGTCGTAGGGCCGGTTGGCCGCCAATTTGCGCTCGTAGTCGGGTCTCCCGCCGGAAGTTCTGCGTCCCACGACGTTTGAACCTATCGTCGGAGCGGTAGGCCGCGGTCGAGGAACAATTGACCCGTTCGGGGTCGGCCGTCGGTCGTCCCCTCCGCACGTTCCCAGGAGTGGAACGCTCGGTCGATTCGGCTTATCCGTCTTCCGCGGTTCGTGGACCGCGACGACCCGACGGGTGAGTTCCGTGCGCGCGATGGTGTTCGACCGACCCGGCTCTCCGCTCCGCCTCGACCGGTCCCGTTCCGAGCGGCGACCGGGACCCGGAGAGGTCCGGATCCGAGTTCGGGCCTGCGGAGTTTGCCGGACCGACCTTCACATCGTCGATGGGGAACTTCCCGGTCCCAAGCCCGACCTCGTTCCCGGCCACGAGATCGTCGGTCTCGTGGAGGAGACCGGCACCGGGGCCGCCCGCTTCCGAGCCGGCGATCGCGTCGGCGTCCCCTGGCTCGGCTGGACGTGCGGGGAATGCGCGTACTGCCGGAGCGGCCGCGAGAACCTGTGCGACCGAGCGCGATGCACCGGCTACCAGCTCGACGGAGGCTACGCCGAATTCGCAGTCGCCGACGAGCGGTTCGCCTTCGCGCTGCCCGGAAGCCTCGGAGATGTCGAGTCCGCACCGCTGCTGTGCGCCGGAATGATCGGCTTCCGCTCCCTGCGGCTCGCCGGCGCGGCGGAGCGGGTCGGATTTTACGGATTCGGCGCCGCGGCGCACCTCGCCGTGCAGGTCGCCCGCCACCGGAACCAGAAGGTCTACGCCTTCACCCGGCCCGGGGACGCCGCCGGCCAGACGTTCGCACGGAGCCTCGGCGCCGTCTGGGCCGGAGGGTCCGACGAGCGGCCGCCGGACGCGCTCGATGCCGCCATCGTCTTCGCCCCGGTCGGCGAGCTCGTCCCGGCTGCCCTCTCGGTCGTCGGCAAGGGCGGCACGGTCGTCTGCGCCGGCATCCACATGAGCGACCTCCCGGCGTTCCCGTACTCGCTCCTGTGGGGCGAGCGTATCGTCCGCTCGGTGGCCAATCTGACGAGGGCCGACGGGG
>DASYOF010000217.1:0-7971 GCA_036007995.1 Thermoplasmata archaeon | reverse complement strand
CCGTAGCCGGTGGCGTTCAGCCAATACGAGCCCCACTGCTCCGTCACGTTGTACACGCCGTTTGTCGCGTTGATCGAGACCGGCGCCCCGTTCAGCAGGAGCGTGGCGTTGACCGGGGTCACCCGGCCCGTCAACCAGCCGACGGTCTTCTGCAGATTGATCGTCAGGACCGTGGTGTGACCCGACTGCACGCCGACCGGGTCGTTCAGGAGCGACTGGTACAGGTTCGACGCCGTGGCGTTCACGTAGTACGTCCGCCCGCTCGCGACCGAGTAGTTGAACGACTCGGTCGTCGCATTGACGGGCGTCAGGGTGACCACCGCGCCGTCGATGGTCAGGTGCGACTGCGGGGTGTTCGGGGAGAACGTCCCGGCGATGAACGCCCCCGGCACGAAGACGTAGTTCGCCACAACGCCCGCTCCACCGGTGTAGTCGAACGTCACGGTGAATGAGCTCGAGTTCACCGCTCCGGTGTAGTTGAGGAACGAGGAGACCGTCGACGAGTTGTGCGGGAACCAGCCGGGTGCGGAGAGCGTGTGGTTGGTACCGACCGCCCACGCCTCGCCGCCCGGAAGGGCGACCGTCTGCGACGCACCGTTGGTCGTCACCGTGAGGTTGACGCCCGTGATGTTCGACGTGAGCGCGACCGGCTCGACGAGCGAGCCGACCACGGTGGTATTGACCGCGCCGGTGCACGACGACATCCGGCAGTCCATCCACGTCGCGAAGGCGCCCGCGGAAGTCCCGACGAGTCCCATGTAGTCGCCGATGCTGAGCAGTCCGACGGGGAGCACGCTGCTCGCCGACGAAATCTCCGAAAGGGTCGACCACGTTGACCCGCCGTTCGTCGAGTACACCGCCCAGGTGGTCAAGTCCCCGGACGACTCGCTCAGGCCGTAGAACGTCACCCAGACGGCCCCGTCCGGCGCGACGGAGACCGAAGGCTCGAGGTAGGCGGTCGAGCGCGTTGCCGGGGTCAGGTACGAGATCGTGGACCAGCCGGACCCGCCCGACACGTGCTCCTGGAACGCGATTCGCGCGAATCCTTGGTCCGTGGCGCCCGGGGTCTGATTGTCCGCCCAGACAATGTATTCGTTGCCGGCGTGCGCCGACGTCGACCAGTTGTCCACCGCGAAACCGGCCTTACCCGCGACGAGGAGCGGGTACGGCTGGTTCGTCACGGCGAAGGTGTCCGGCGAGGACGCCGCGCGGGAGAGAAGGGCGACCGAGCCTGGCGCGGTCGTCGTGTCAACGGGGGTCGTCCAGGTGCCACCATTGTTGGCCGAGGTCGCCACGGCCCAGTTGGCACCGAACGCGCCCGTCGTGTTGTCGACGGTGGCGTTGAGCCAGCTCTGCCAGACGAGGGTATCGGTGTACGCGGGACCCGGTCCGACCGCGATCTGGGGGTTGTACGACTCGTTGCCCGAGACGTTGACCGGCGCCGACCAGGTGACGCCGCCGTCCGAGGAGGTCGAAACCTGGACCGTCCCGAAGACGAACAGGCTGCAGGCCGCGGAGGTCATGACGATCCCGAGCTGGAATTGCTCCCACGCCGCGATCGCGTTGTTCGTCGACGGATTCACGGCGATCGTCGGGGAATACGGCATGAAGTCGTTGTAGTCGCCGGCCTGAAGCACACCGACGCAGGCTCCCGTCGGGGTGATGTTCTGGAAGTACGGTTTACTCTCGATCACGGCCATCTTCGACCAGCTGGTTCCGCCGTCCGTCGATCGAGCGACCGCAATGCCCGCCGGATCGAGCGACGTCGTCGCCGTGCAAGCGCCGATGAGCCAGCACCCGGGCATGAACTGCGTTCCCACGAGTACGGTGCCGTTCGACCAGCTGGCGATGGAGGGCGAGGCGTACGGAGGCTGGTTAAGGGAGGTGATCGGAATCCACGCCCCGACCACCGAGCCGTTGAGGGGGCTGGACGGGTTCGTCCAGCTCGCGTTCTGCGGCAGCCAGTTCGGGGTCCAGGTCGCGCCCCCGTTGGTGGAGCGCTCCATCTCGAGGAACCCGTGCTGGAGCACCGACGCCGTGGAGGACGAACCGGTGTTGCACAGCGAGCCCCCCGTGCCGTTGAACAGGAGGTAGAGAGAGCTCAGGCCGGCGAGCAGCGTCGAGTTTGTGCCATTGATGGCCGATACGGTGGACCCGGAGGCGCACGAGGCTCCGAGATAGGTGTTGCCGCTGAGACCCGCCGGCCGCGAAGCCGCCAGCGCGGCGCTCGTGGCCGCCGCCGAAAGGAGGGCGGGGGAGAACGCGCCGGAGGCGTGAGGAGTGAGAGTGGCACGAAGAGCGGACGGGTCGTGCTTGGCATAGCCAAGGATCTGCTCAATTGCTGGGGGAAGCGCGCCAACGGAGGCGGGCGCGTTCGCATGGCTCGTCGAGTGGGCCACCACGGCATGGCCGATGGGCGCTGGGGCGGTTCCCAGATAGGGCGACGAGCCGGCGAGAGCCGGCAACGGGAGCGCCATCAGGACGGCGACCGCGATGGCCACCAGGGCGGCCGCGCGGATCGTCCGCAGAGGTCGGGAGGTCGTTCGGGTCGACTGGTTCATGCCGTCGGTCATGGGGGTTGCGTTCATGCTTGATTCTCCGTATTTGAGGCTTGTCCTGCGACGTCTTCCGGGGGAGGCGCGGGCATCGTGTACTCGCCGTCGTCCGCCGGCTCGTCGGATCCGGTCGGCGCGCCCGCGTTGTCGGCGGGCGCGGCCGGCGGTCGGCCCCTCCGCCAGAGGGCGACGCCGATGAGCGCCGCGATCGCGAGGATGGCGACGCCGAGGATCACGAGCGTTGTCGTCGGGATCTTCGAGGCCCCGGAGCCGGACGACGCCACCACGTTGATCGTCTGGCTGGCGTTCGCGGTGCGATTGTACGGGTCGATCACCGTCACGGTCACGACGTAGTTCCCCGGGGAGGCGTACGTGTGCTGGGTGAAGTTCGCCGGCGTCGTGATCGAGGCCCCGTCCCCGAACTTCCAGGTGAAGTTGTAGGTGTACGGGGGGACCGGCACCGCCACCGTCGCGGCGAGGAGGACCGAGTCCCCCGCGAGCGAACCGGTCGGCACCTGGAGGGTGAGGGTCGGCGGGATCGGCTCGTAGAGAGCAACGAGCGTGCCGTTGCCGCCGACGGTCACGTTCCCGCCGGCGACGGAGACGCCGCCGGTGCCGTCGAGACCCTCGAGGACGTCGCCGAGGCACGGGGCCGCGTGGGCCGCGTAGGTGCCGTAGGTGAGGTTGACCGACGTGCCGTTCGTCTCCGACACGCCGTTCACGTAGAGCGACCCGCAGCCGGCCGGCGTGACGAGGATGGTGACGTTGTACGGCGTCGGGACGTAGAGCGCCGTGAGGATCGCGTCGGAGGAGAGGTAGACGGTGCCGCCGACGATGATCGCCCCGACGGTGGCGCTCCAGCCGGCGAACGAATAGTGGGCGCACGGCGCCGGAGCGACGGCGTACGCGTAATCCTCCGTGAGCTGGGCGCTCGCGTTGCTGGTGTACGATTGGCCGTTCAGGGAGACCGACCCGCACCACGACGGCGACGTCTGGACCCCGACGTTCGCGACCGGACGGAACACCGCCTCGAGCGAGCCCGAGGAGTTGATGTACGCCACGCCGGCGTGGACGTTGATGCCGCCGGTCCACTGCCAGCGCACGAAGCCGTAGCCGGCGCAGGGGGTTCCCGAGACCGGGCCGGACGTGTTCGCCGCGACGTTCGTGTAATTGGTGTCGTACCAGAGCGCGCCGAGGAAGCTGATCGAGCCGCAGTTGCCCGGGTCGGTCTGGAACTCGACGAACGACGACGGCGCGCTCCCGGGGAGCCAAACGCCGAAGAGCGTGCCGGAGTCGTTCACGGTGAGAACGCTGCCGAACAGCGAGAGGCCCGGGGTCACGGTCATGCTGAACGCGTAGTGGCCCGAGCACGCGTTCTGCGTGACGATGTGGGTCGTGTTGTTCCCGACGACGAGGACGGTCCCGTTGTGCTCGACGACGCCGTCGAACGTCACGGTGCAGTAGGCCGGGCTCGTCACGATCGTCACTTCGGTGAGCACCTCGTTCTGCTCGAGGATCGTCCCGGGCGAGGTGACCGTCAGGTTCCCGGCCGAGACCGTCGCCCCGCCGGTCGTCACGAACTGGGCGAATCCGAAGTGCGGGCACGCGTCCGGCGCGACGGGGTAGGTCGTCGAGTTGACGAGGAGCGTCGTCCCGTCGGTGTAGCCGACGCCCCGGTAGAGGACCGCGCCGCACGTCGCGGGGGACGTGTCGAACTTGAGGGTCGCGCCGCTCGCGGTCGCGATGTAGTTCGCGGTGAGCGTTCCGTTGCCGCCAGCGGTGAGGCTGGTGCCTACGAGCGTGACGTTGCCGGTGACCGTCCAGCCGGCGAAGCTCTTCCCGCCGCACCCGCTCAGGTTGGAGATCGTGGCCGCGATGCCGGCCCGCAGGCTGACGTTCGCGCCCGGGAGGTAGGAGAGACCGTTCACGTCGACCGACCCGCAGCCGGGCGGGGTGGTGAGGAACTGGACCGTCACGAGCGGGCGGACGTACTGCCAGACGGCGGTGAGGTTGCCCGACCGACTGACGGAGAGGTTTCCCGTCGAGCCGTTCGAGACCGCCACGCGCAGTCCCGCGGAGGTCTGCCAATCGGAGAACTGGTACGGGTAGCAGGAGGTCGATGAGACCGGGTAGGTCCCGGGCGGCAGCGTCAGCGTGCTGCCGTTGGAATAGACGGTCCCGTTGACGGTCGCGTTCGTGCAGTACGCGGGGCTCGTGGTGACGAGGACCTGGAACGTCGGGAGCGGTCCGCGGTAGACGGTGTACTTCTGGCTCGTGACGGTGAACGAGGCGTTGTTGACCACGGTGACGGTGTAGTTGATCCAGCCGTTCCCGCCCGTCGGTACCGTCGCGTTGTAGACGCCGCGCTGGTTCGTCCCGGAGAGCCGGGCCATCGGGAGCGTCGTGGGGGTGCCGGAGTTGAGCGCATACTGGAGGGAGACGTTCCGCACCGTCCCGAGGTCGGAGACCGCCGCCGAGACGTTGAGCGCGAGCCCCGGGCGGATGTACCCGGCCCGGCTGTCGTTCGCGACCCGGTCGAGGAACGTGGGGATGAAGTCGTGCTGGATCGGCCCGTTCTGGATGTACTCGGTGTACTCCCCGCCGAAGTCGTCGAGCGTGTACGGCTTGCCATCGCCGAAGTTGAGCTGCGAGCCGTTCCAGGAATAGTACGGGTAGAACCCGGTGCCCCCGTTGAAGTTGTACTCCGGACACGACGCGGACGGCACGACCGCCGAGGAGCTGCACTCCGCGCTTCCGGACATCGGGGCGAAGTAGCCGTAGTCCCCCGAGTACGAGCTCGTGCTGCTCACGTAGTACTCCGGGATCCCGAAGCCGACCGACGGCAGCCCGTCCCACGCCGTCTGGTTGTAGCTATTGCAGAGCCCGTTCTGGATGCCCGCCGGGCACATCATCCACCCGACGCCCAGCCCGAACGGGAACGACCAGTTGAGGAAGCAGGCGTCCGGGCACGAGGAGTTGAACTCGGGCTCGAAGTTGAACGTCCCGGTATTCGTCGCGTTCAATCGGAGACTGATGTTGTTCGCCGCGGTGGCGTTCGTCGAATCGTTCGCCCAGACCCACATGCCGGTCGTGCTGCCGATGACCCCGTCGAACGTCACGTTGTACCACGTGTTGCCCGAGATCTCGGCCGGACCGACGAAGCCGTGTCCGTAGTCGATCTCGTCGGCGAGGCACCAGTCGCTGTCGTTCCAGCTGACCGTGAGCGACTGGTTGCCGCACGTCGCGTTCGCGGTGAAGTTTCGCATCGACCAGACCGCGACCGAGAGCGACCAGTTCTCCGTGACGTTCGGGGACTGCCCGGCCGGGGTGAACAGCACCTCGGCGTACGACTGTCGGAACGCGCTTGCCGGGTCGCCCCGGACGACCATGCCGACGTAGAACGAGTTGAAGGAGTACGACTGGCCCGGCGACCCGGTCGTCGGCAGGTAGATCGGTTCGGTGAACCGTTCCCCCGATCCCGGGGCACTCGAGGAGAACGTGCCGGTCGCCATGTCTTGCGCGATCGGTCCCCGGCAGAGTTGGTAGGTAAGGGAGGGGTTCGGGGGCGGGAGGCCGAACACCGGGCCGTAGGCGTACGGCGGGTTCGGGCAGGTGTACGCCGGCCGCGGGGCGCCGGGTCGGGCCACGGGGCCGGGATGGCCCGTGGCCGCGTGCGACGGCAAAGCCGCTGCGGGGGGCAGGGACGCTCCGGCCCAACCGGACGGCGCGACCAGGATCACGACGATGGCGACCAGGGCGATCGCACTCGCGATGCGGGCGCTCCGACGAACGGTCACGGGGTTCCCTTCGAATAAAAGACGCCTACAATAAGCCTGTGGGGGCGATTCTCACGACGGTCGCTCGGGGGCGGCGTCATCGTCCCCGGGCCGGTAGATCTCGAAGCTCGGCGTGGCGGCGAGCGGCCCGCCTCCCCCTTCCTCAGGCGGCGCTTTCGCCCTCGGATGGAGTTGCGCGTCCCGGAGGTCGTAGGCGAACCCGAGGCCGAGCGCGGCGAGGATCCCCCCGCCGATCGCGACCACGATCGGGATCCAGGCGTGCCCGGGAATGGAATGGGTTCCGGGCAGGTACGGGAAGCCGACCCCGATGAGGAAGACCAGCAGTCCGAGGAGGCCGAGGCCGGTCCACGTCGAGGCGTCGAGACGGTCGCGGAGCCCGTCGAGGTCGGCCATCGGAGCGCCCCGCTACCGCCGGGCGCCGGGGCGGGCGATGGTCCGGACCGGCCGGCGCCGTCCATCGTCCGTCCGGCTCCCCCCTTCCGAGTCTAGCCGCGGGTTCCGTACGACCGGATGAAGTCCTGCGCCCATGCGAGGGTCTCGGGCGTGATCGAGGAGTGGGTCTTCTCGACCGCCTCGAGCAGGTTCTCCATGCGGACGCCGACGACCTTGCTGACCGGTTCGATCTTCGCGCCCGGGGTCCCCGCCGCCACGCCGGCATGCCCGCCGGCCCCTCCGGCTTGGAACAGGCCGAAGCTGCCGCCGCGTTCCGTCGTGTCCTTCGTTTCGACGACGAGCTGCTCGCGGAGCGCGATCAGCTTCGCCTCGTCGACAACGCTCGCGATGTCGGCGCCGGAGAAGCCGTCGGAGAGCCCCGCGAGCTTCGCGTAATCGACGGCGCCGTCGGTCGGGACTCCCTTCAGGTGGATCCGGAAGATGTCCTGGCGGGCCGCCGGGTCGGGGGGCGGGACGTAGAAGATCTTGTCGAACCGCCCGGGCCGCAGGAGCGCCGGGTCGAGGGTTTGAGGCCGGTTCGTCGTCGCGATGATGATGACCTTGTCCTTCGGACGAAGGCCGTCCATCTCCGTCAGGAACTGGCTGACCGCCCGCGAGACTTCCGGGGTCTTCATCGAGTCCTTGCTCGCGAGCGCGTCGATCTCGTCGAAGAAGACGATCGATGGCGCGTTCTCCCGGGCCCGGTAGAGGACGTCCCGGACGGCCGCCTCCGACTGGCCGGCCAAGGCGCTGACGAGCTCGGGGCCGCTCACGATCTGCATCGGCACGTTGAGCTCGTTCGCGGCCGCCCGCATGATGTGGGTCTTCCCGCAGCCGGGCGGGCCGAACAGGAGGATGCCACGGCCGGTCTTGATCTTGTAGCTCTCCATCAGCTCGGGCCGGGTGAGCGGCAGTTCGACGTACTCCCGGATCGCCTGCTTGATGTCGAGGAGACCGCCGACATCGTCCCACCGGACGACGATCTTCCGCTCCATCCGCTGGACCTGGTGCATCTTCCGCTCGTAGTCGAGCTTCATCGTCTCGTAGTCTGCGATCATCCGCAGCGAGATCGACGGCTTCATCCGGGGCGTGACGGCCCGGAAATCGTCCATCGAGATCGCGGCGCGGGTGCCGCTCGTCATCTGGCGGCGGACGGCGACGGTCGTCGCCTCCCGAACGAGGTTGGC
>DASYOF010000216.1:0-3100 GCA_036007995.1 Thermoplasmata archaeon | reverse complement strand
GGCGCCGCCGCCTCGGTGGCGGTCGAGGCGGCGCTCGAGCCGACGGCCCGGCGGGTGGAGGACGAGGTCCGCGCGCATCTCGCGACCGTCCGTCGCGGTGGCGAGGGAGGGGGCTTCCGTGCATGAGGAAGCGCTCCTCCGCGACCTCCGCCGACGGATCGTGGAGCTCGCCGAGGTCGAGCGGATCGACCGGGTCACGGGCGTCACCCTGTGGGTCGGCGCGCTCGCCCACGCCTCCGAAGCGAGCTTGCGCGCGCGGTGGCCGATGACGGTGGCGGGAACTCCGGCGGAGGGTTCGCGCCTCGACGTGGAGGTCTCCGACGACGTCCACGACGCTCGGGCCGAGGGGATCGTGCTCGCGCGGGTCGACGTCTCGGACCGGTCCGAGGTACCGGACGCCGGCCCGGCGCCAACCCGAGCGTCTCAAGAGGGACCGGGGCGTGCTCGGTAGCGAACGGAGGGGGTACCGATGTGTCTTGCGTCGCCGGGTCGGATCGTCGAAGTGACCGCCGACGACCCGCAATTTCCGGTGGCGGTCGTGGACTTCGGCCCGGTGGTGAAGACCGCGAGCCTCGTCTATGTTCCGGACGCCCGCGTCGGCGACTACGTGATCGTACAGGCCGGCTTCGCCATCCGTCGCCTCGACGCCGCCGAGGCCGAAGAGACCCTCCGGATGACGCGCGAGTTCGTCGCTCCCACAGCCGGAAGCGCCTGAATTCCGGCGCCACCAGACACCTTCACGAAGGCTCCATATGCCCGGCGGACGTCGCCCGGGCCGATGGGAACATCCGGCTCGGGCCCGGCCGGAGCATCGATCCTCGGCGCCGGGATCCTCCTCGCGATCCTCACCGCCGTCGTGAGCGGCGTTTCGACGTTCGTCAATTCCTACGCCGTCGGCGCCACCAACTCCGACGCGTTCGTGACCGCCCGCAACGTCGTGGTCGCCCTGGCGCTCGTCCCCGTGTTCTTCGCGACCGCGTACCGCCCAGCCCGCGCCCGCCTTCGGACTCCGGACTGGGCCCGCCTCGTCGCGATCGGCGTGGTGGGCGGCGGTATCCCGTTCCTCCTGTTCTTCCACGGCCTCCAGCTCGCGACCGCCGCCGGCGGGGGTCTCACGGCGTCGTTCCTGTACCGGACGCTCTTCGTCCCGGCGACCGTGCTCGGCTTTGTCGTTTTGCGCGAGCGAGTTCGGTGGACGACCGCCCTCGCCGCCGGCCTCCTGCTCGCCGGGAACGCGCTCCTGCTCGCCCTGACCACGCCGGTTTGGACCGACGGCGCCGCGTTCGTCCTCGCCGCCACCGGGCTCTGGGCCGTCGAGTACACGATCTCCAAGCGGACGCTCCGCGACCTCCCGAGCGCCACGGTCGCGCTCGGCCGAATGGGGTTCGGGGCCGTCTTCCTCGTCGGGTACCTCGCCGTCACGCAGCAGTTCGCCGCCGTCGGCGCCTTCTCGTCCGGCCAGTGGACCTGGGTGCTCGTGAGCGCCCTCCTGCTCACCGCGTTCGTCGCCACGTGGTACGCTGCCCTGAAACGGGTCGACCTCGGGGTCGCGACCGCCATCCTGGTCCTAGGGTTCCCAGTGACCTGGCTCCTGTACGTCCTCGTCCGCGGCTCGGCCACGACCGCGCTCGAGTTCGGCGGCGCCGTCGCGGTGACGGTGGGGGTCGCCGTCGCTCTAGGCCCCGCCGGTTGGCGCGCGCTCCGGGAGTTCGTTCGCACGTCCACGGCCCCGCGAGCCGTGGCGTGAGATGGACGGCGTCCCGCTCGCCGCGCGGTTCAGCATCGCCACAAACCGGCTGAACTACTGCGGGCCGGCGGAAGCGGCCCCGCACCTCTACCGGGCGATCGTCACCGACCGCGGAGACCCGCCCGCCCGCCAGGCGCTCGAGGGGTTCGAGGCGTTGCTCCCGTACCTCCAGGCGATCGGCGCGAAGCACGGGCTCGACCCGCTCGACCGCCGCGTCGTCGAAGCGTACTGGATCGGCAACGAGTTGCTCGACGCGTTCCGGCCGTCCGATTTCCCCCCGCTGCTCGACGCGCTGCACCGCCGGGGACTTCCCCAGTCGATCGTGAGCCGGCTCACCTCCCACCTTCCGGCGGACCCGATCCCCCACCATGTGTTCCACGTCGCGTTCGTCGGGGTCGGGGCGGTCACCGGCCACGTCCCAACCACCCTCGCGAACCTCGAGGCGTGCCGACCGGCGTGGGCGCTCGTACGGTCCCGTTCGCTGGAGTCGCTCGAGGTGGTGCGCCCATCGCTGCGCGTCGAAGACGGCCGCCTCCTCTGGGGGCGGGACGTCGACGCGAGCCTCGCCTACGACGCCCGGGTCGTGCCGGACGCCGGGCCCGGCCAATCGGTGGTCGTCCACTGGGGTTGGCCGGCGCTCACTCCGACCGCCGGTCAGCTCGAGAACCTGCGGACGTTCACCGACCGGGCGCTCGCCGCCGCCAACGAGGCCTTGCCGGCGCTCGGTGTGTTCGAGAAGTCTTCGGCCGGCTAGCTCCGCCCGCGGCGGCCGTCAACTCCGCCTGACCCCCGCTTCATGCGGGACCTCCGCGATGCCCCGATGGGAGGGTCGAGCGTGATCGAGGTGCGATTCCACGGGCGCGGCGGGCAGGGCAGCGTCGTCGCGTCCGAGCTCCTTGCCCAAGCCGCGTTCCTCGACGGAAAGCAGCCGCAGAGCTTCCCGTTCTTCGGGGTCGAGCGGCGGGGGGCTCCCGTCACCGCGTTCGCCCGCATCGACGACCGGCCGATCGCGCTCCGCACGTCGATCCTCCGTCCGGACATCGTGGTCGTCCTCGACCCGGGGCTGCTCGAGGCGGTGCCGGTCACCGACGGCCTGAAGGACGGTGGGTGGGTGGTCGCCAACACGACCCGCCCCCCCGCCGAGCTCGCCGCCCCCGCGAACGCCCGGGTCGCGACGGTCGACGCCCGGTCGATCGCCCTTGCCCATCACCTCGGCTCCCCGATGCTGCCGATCGTCAACACGGTCATGCTCGGCGCACTCGCGAGCGCCACCGGGGTCGTTTCGCGCGAGGCCGTGCTGGCCGCGGTCCGCGCGTTCGTTCCGGCGCAGGCCGAAGCGAACGCCGCCGCCGC
>DASYOF010000215.1:0-2790 GCA_036007995.1 Thermoplasmata archaeon | reverse complement strand
CAGGACCAGCTCGCCGTCGCCCGGGTCGTCCACGAGCGCCGCGGAGATCCGCCGCGGGGGGGTGCTGGCGGTCGTGAGCGGCGACCAGGTGCCGCCGGCGTAGCTCCAGGTGTCGTTGAGGACCGAGCCGCCGAACAGGATCACCTGGTGGGTGGTGGAGTCGTACGCCATCGAGGCGCCGTCCCGGGGGGTCGGCATCGACGGGGATCCGACCTGGGTCCAAGTCCCCGACGCGAACCGCCAGGTGTCCTCGAACACCGTCATCGCCACGTAGTCGGCCCCACTGTAGAGCACGACCCCCGAGTCCGCGGGGTCGTCGGCCATCATCTCGAGTTCCCGCTCGGCGGGGTACGGCGCACCGGTTCCGACGTCCGTCCACCTTCCGCCCGAGAACACCCACGTCTCCCCCAGCCACGCCGGCAGGTTGACCCCACCCGGCGGCCGGGCGTAGCCCCCGAACAGCATCACCCCGCCCGCCGCCGAGTCGGGCGAGAGCGCCGCATCGGCGACGCCCGGAGGAGCCGTCGTCAGATTGCCGGTGAGGTTGGTCCAGCGGTTGCCCGAGAACGTCCACGTCTGGTTCTGGAACGGCGCGGACGCGGTCCCGCTCCCGAATAGGACCGCGTCGCCGTCCGGCACGTCCGAGGTGAACGCGGGCGATTGGGTGCTGACGGGCGAGCTCGACTGGTTCCCGGTGACGTTCGACCAGGCCCCGTCCACGAGCTCCCACGTCCCGTCGACCGGGGCGGACGAGTTGTTGATCCCGCCGAACAGAACGTCGGCCGAGTCGTTCCGGTCGTACGCGAACCCGGCGAAGTAGCGGGCCGGCGGTGCCGCTCCGACCGTCCCGGACAGGTTGGTCCAGGTCCCCGCGCGGTACGCCCAGGTGTCGGCGAGGGTCGAGCCGCTTCCGGCGAACGAGTAGCCTCCGAACAGGAGGGTCTCGTTTCGGCCCGGGTCGAACACCATCGATCCGCCCGCCCTCGGGGAGGGGGACCCGTGCACCGTGAGGGTGACGTTGGTCCACGTGCCGTTCGCGAACGTCCACGTCGAACCGAAGTCCGGATCGCCCCCGAATTCGAGCACGTAGTGGTCGGCCCCGTCGTACGCCATCGCCCCGGCGTACCGCGACTCCACGGAGCCCAGCAGGTGCCAGCCAAGGGAGGCGGCCGGCCGAGGTTCAGCGGGGGAAGCGCGGCCGGACGACCCGCCCGAGGGATCTCTGGGGAAAGGGAGAAGCGGCGCGGTGGCGGACGGCCCGACCCGCAAACCACCGTCGGAGGCGAGGCTCCTCTCGGCCGCGGCGAGCGGGCCGGCCCCTACGTTCGAAGGTGGGAGTGCGACGCCCGCGACCACGGGGCTCCGCACGATAGAGCCGGGCGCCGCGGGACCCGCCCCGGCGGGGCCGAGTGGGGATCCGGACAGCAGGAGGAGGACGGGGATTCCGAGGACCAGCGCGAGTCGGGGCGCCCCGGTACGCATCGACGCTCCGCACCCCGGCGGGGGGGATGAAGGTGCGGACGAGACCGGCCGGTGGAGAAAAGGTGCCGGCGGAGCCTCCGCTCTCCCCGTCGGCGGGGGCTGGAACGGTCTACGGGTCGCGCGAGTCGGATTCGGAGGTCGGAGTGTGCCACTCCTTCATCGGGGTCCGTCGGACGCCGGCGACGCGGGCGGCGGCGTTCTTCGTCCCTTCGACGGCCCTCGATCCGGCGGATTCGAACGCCGCGCCCGTCGCGTTGGCGAGCCGGGCCGTGGAGTCGACGACGGCGGCACCCGCCCGGGAGACCGCCGAGCCGACCTGGCCGGGGAACTTCCGGACCTCGTCGTCGACGGCGCGCCCGAGAGCGGCGAAATCGTCGTGGATGTCGATCATGGCGTACTTCGCCTCCTTGGCCGTCATCCGGCCGAGGCGGTCGATCTTCTCGTCGAGCGTGGCGAACTCGATCGTCAGGTCGCGGCCGAGGCCGCCGGCGGCGCGGCGCATCTCTCGGAGGTGTTCGCGGAGCTGGGTCTGTTCGGCGGTTTCGGGCATTCTGCCGTCCTCCCAGCTCCTTCGACCGGAATTCGGGGTATAATCCTATGTGCCGAGTGGAAGGGCATTGGTTAGCCGCCCATCCGACGGTCGGACTTGCGGCGGCGGGCGCCCGGTTTCCGCGTCGCCGCCGGCGCGGCCGGAGCGGGAGCGGTCGGGGCGGCCGAGGCCGCCGGCTGCCGGACGGTCTCGGTCCGACCAATCCACCGGACGAGCAATTCCACCCCGAGCCGGTTCGGGTCGGTGACCACCATCGTCCCCTCGAGCGTGCGCGCGATCTCCCGCGCGGCGGTCTCGTACTCGGGGTGCTCGGACCGGATGAGGACGAGCGAGAACTTCAGCGGCCGGACGGTCGCCAGCTCCCGGGCGTGGAGGAGCGCGGACTCCATCGCCGCCGGGAGGTTCCCCGACCGGACGTCCCCGTCCTCATCGGTGTACGCCTCGGGCAACCCGTCCGTGACGAGGTACACCTCCCTTCGAGAGGCCCGGGAGGACCGGAGGAGCAGGAACGCGGTCCGGAGCGCCTCGCCGGTGTTCGTGAACGCCCCGGGCTTGCACTCCCACAGTTCGACGAGGTCGAGCAGGTCGACCCGGTTGTCGAAGGCGAGGACGTCGATCGTGGCGTCGGGGTGGCGCTTTCGGACGGCGACGTAGAGCGCGAGCAGCGCCTTCTTCGCGGCGGGGAGCTTCTCCCCTTCGGCCATGCTGCCGGACCGGTCGAACGCGAGCACGACGTGGACCCGCTCGCTCGTGACCTC
>DASYOF010000214.1:0-5026 GCA_036007995.1 Thermoplasmata archaeon | reverse complement strand
TCTCCACGACGATCGAGGAGGTTCCGGCGCTGCGGCCCGAGTCCGCGGAGGAAGCGCTCCGGTTCGCCTACCGCCACGGACGGAGCGACGGCGTCGAGAAGGTGCTCGAGTACATGGACAGTCCAACGGTCCGGTACTCGGTGCCGATCTCCTAGAATCGGTCGCCGAGGAAGGAACCTTGGCGAACGGGGTGGGTACGAGCCCGCGGAGCCGGCCGCCCATTCTCGCGGGGACCGCGGGGGCCGCCGCGCCCGGATCGTCCGCTCGAAAGGGTTCTAACGGCGGGGGGTGTGGCCCGGTCGTGACGAGTTATGGCGACTCGAGGCGAGTGGCCGCCGCGCACCGAGACCTCCCGCGGCTCATTGCCAACGGCACCCGGGTCGGCCTTGTCCTGCTCGATGACGACCAGCGGGAGCAGCCGATGATCGAGGGCGAGCTGGTCCGTCTCGGGCCGGACTCGGTCGTCTTCCGCCACGATGATCAGGACGAGGAGATCTCCCTCGCGACGATCGCGAAGAGAATCGTCGGCGACGACGTCGTCACGTACTAGCCGCGGCGATCCGTACCACCACGCCGGCCGGACACGGCCGTCATTTTCGTTTCCCCGCTCGATTCCACGGCTCGCCGGGACGATTTGCCCCCGCGAGTGAATTTTCCCGATGGATTCGAGAGGCACCCGGGTGCGATTCCCCGAGCGTGATGCCGGCTAACCGAGTCCCTGCGTTCGCTTCGAGTTGCCGCAGCACCAGGGGTTGCGGGGACGTGTCGCCCTCAGGAGGAGGACTCTAGGAGGGACACAGTTCGACGCAGGCCCGTCTCAGCTCGGTAGTCGAGCGCCCGGAGTCATCGGGCCGGTACGGACATGGAGCACCAGCGCGGCGAGGTCCGCTATGATTGCAAGATCGAACAGCACGACCTCGGCCGCAAACATCCACCCAAGCCCGGGCGGGGCGTCGAGCACGAGGACGACGCCTGCCGAGAGCGAGCCGAGGACGAGCAGAGCGAAGCATGTCTCGCGCCTCCCCCATCCCGGCGGTGGCGAGTCCGGGACCGGGCTCTCGACCCCAGGGCTGCCCGACTCGTTGCCGATCACCCAAAGGACCACGCTGGCGAAGACCAGTAGCCAGGCCAGTATCGTTGTCGCATCCGGAAAGCCCGGGCTGGGCAGGGGTGGAAGGACCGAGGTCGGCGCTACCACGAGCAGCCCCGCATACAGGTTTATCGCGGCGGCGACGGCGGCGAGGCCGAGCGAGAGTACGCCGAAAAATTTCCGGGGGCGGCTCGGCATGGAGCGGAGTGAAGAACGGACCTAACGTAATCATTGTTGGCACTCACGGATCTACCGACTCGCCGGGCCGCGAACCGGGTCGGGCCGGCGACCGCCCGTGGTCGGAGCATCGCGGCCGTACGGCCGCCGCGCCAGCGCCACGGAGAGTTCAGGGGAGTTCGGGACGGCCCGCCTCGCCGCCCGGAGAGGGGGAACGTCGAGCTGTCCTGGCATGGGCGGTGGCGGCGTTTCGCAGCTCTCGCGCCAGTGACTCCCCGCGCGGCGTCAGGGAGTAGACCCTCACCCGTTTCGCGCGCCCTCGGGCGTGGCGCACGTCCACCGCCACGACGCCGGCGGCCCCCAGGCTGCGCAGCACGTGAGCGAGGGAGCTCTGATTGGCCCCGAGCGCGACCACCATGCCCGCCTGCGTCAGCTCGTTCGGCGCCACCTGGTCGGATCGAAGGGCGCCTTGACGCTCCATGTGCAGTACGACCCGTTGGGAAAGGAGCGTGTCCGACCGGGACGGGATCGACCGTCGCACGGAGGTTTCGGGCGGGGGGGCGGGCGGTCGCGGCGCCTCGCCGGGACGCGTCGTGGTCGCCACCCCACCATTCGCCGGCGGAATCGGCCCGGTCGCCGCCGGCGATACCGGGCCGACGTCGGCCGGGGGAGTCCCCGAAGCGCCCGGAGGAGCACGAACGACGTCCGACGCCGACTGACGGGCGCGGTTCCAGGCGAAGAAACCCAACATGACCACGAGCAAGGAGCCGACGATCGTGGCCGCCCACCACGCGGCATCGTTCTGGGGCGTGATCGGCGAGCCGCGGGAGACCGGGCCGTCCGACACGTTGAGCCAGCCGTTCGCCGACGCCACGCTCCCGTTGCTGTCGGTCACGTTGAGCACGACATGGAACGATCCGGCCCGCGTGTAGGTGTACTCGACCGATGGTCCGCTCCCGACTCCACCTCCCCCGAACGACCAAACGAACGAGACGAACGTTCCGGTTCCGCCGGTCGCCGTGCCGTAGAACGCGACGGTCAGCGGGGCCGGTCCGGATTCGGGGGCGGCCCGGAAGGTCGCGTGAAGCGACGCCGCTGCGACCGCGACGACCACAGAACCGGTCACCTCGCAACCGGATTCCACCACGCTCACTCGGGCGGTATAGCGGCCGGCCAGCGGGTACTCGTGGACCGCGGACGCCGCGAGTGAGCTCGTCCCGTTGTAGTACCCGCCGTCCCCGAACGCCCAACTGTACGACGACGGCACGCCGGACGACACTCCCGCCTGAAAGTCGACCGAGAGCGGGGCCAGTCCGGAGGCGGGGTCGGCCGTGGGAGCCACTTGGAACGGACACGCCGTCGCCGCCATGGCCCGGCCCGCCCCCGAGGGGAGCACCAGCAGCAGGAGGAGGGCGGGGAGCATCTCCCGAAGCCGGAGGCGGCTGCGGCCCGCGACGCGCCAGGTCACGAATCGGAAGGAGTCCCGTTCGCCGACCGGGCCGCGTCCTGCATCGTCTCGAGCAACGCGGCGCCTTCCCTGCGCCATCTCGCCCGGCGTTGGAGGTCGGCGAGGCCTATGACGAGCACGGCTCCCGCGACCATCGCGACGACCAGCACCATCGAGAACGGATCCGGGCCGAGGAGGCCGCCGAACCGGACCGCCGGAAGGGAACCGGCGGGCGAGGAGACGTGGACCGCCGGCAGCGCGACCGAGACGGATTGACCGGACGCGTCCGAGACCCGAACCGACGGAAGGAATGTGCCGGCCGTCAGGTAGACGTGGGAGGTCGGCTCGCCGGTGATCGACGACCCTTGCTGGCCATCTCCGAACGACCACTGGAGCGAGTACGGTGCCTGTCCGCCGGTCACGTTGACCTGGAGGGCCACCTCGAGCGGGGCCAACCCCTGCCGCGTTCCCAAGGACGCGTCGGCGACGAGCGGGGTCGTCGCGTCGACGACGACGGTGGTGGTGGCGACGACCGGAACGGGAACCCACCCCGAAGAATCGGCAGCGGGGTCGGAGAGCGTGCCGGTGATCGTGTACTGGCCCACCGAGCCGTACAGGAACGTCTCGGAGACGCGGGCGAGGGCGCCCGTCACGGTCACGAGGGCGACGGAGCAGGCCGTGGCGTTCGGGCCAGTGACGAAGCAGAGCGAAAGGTCGTACGGGGCCACTCCGCCTCCGAGGGACGCGTTCAGCGTCACCGCGAGCGGCGCGGTACCGGTCCCCGGGCTCGCGTCGAGGGCCAAGGCCAGGGGGGCGGGCGGGGTGCCGGTCGCCTCGACCGGGAGAAGGCCCATCGCCTGGCTCGTCCCGTTGCTGGCGGTGGCCGTCACGTCGTAGGTTCCGGCGGAAGCGAACGTGTGATCGACGGTCCGACCAGATCCGAGCTGCCCGTCCCCGAACTTCCAGTCGATCGAGTACGCCCCGGTCCCGTTCGAGACCACGGCGGTGAAGGCGACGGACATCGGCGCGGGGCCGGTCGTGGCGTTCGCCTCGATCCGCACCCCGAAGGTCGTGGAATTCCGGACCGGGCCGAAGCCGACGGCGAGGAGAGCATCGTAGAGGGTCGGATTTCGAGAGTTCGGGTTCGCGTACGGCCCGTGAGCCACGTAGGTGAGTGTCCCGACCGTCCCGTCGGGGCACGTATAGAACGACGGCCCGTCCCACGTGCCGCCGGTGGCCGCGGCGAGGTCACAACCCGCCAGCAGGATGTGGGAGGCATCGGTCACGACCGCCGACCCGCCGGGGCCTCCTCCGGTCGCGAGGGGCGTCGTGGGCCAAGCGTACGACTGGGGGTCGGTCACCCCGTTCCAGTAGTCGATCGTGTCCACCGTGCACGTTTGGCCGAGCGAGGCCGTGCACGCGGTCGCCGTCCGCGCGAGCAGGGCGATGGAATCGTTCGAGGTCGCGTTCGGCGGAACGACCCATGCCTCGCACGCTGGGACCGATCCGTTGGGGAACGTCGATGCGGGCTCGCAGGCCGGGTCGTAGCATGCCGCTCCGGAGCCCGTGGTGGTCCCGTTGTTCCCGTCGAAGTCCGACGGGGAGACGCAGTAGTTCTCCGGGTAGTTCGGGTCCCGGGGCGCCGTGGAGCCGATCCAGACCACCACGTGGTGGGTCGCGTTCGACCAGTTGAGGCCGTTCCCCACGATGGTCTCGTAGAGCGCGGTGATCGACGCCGAGTGGAGAATGTTGTCCGAGAGGTCCGAGTTCTGGTAGACCGCCCGGCCCCCGAGGACGTTGGCGGCGAACGAGGTGTTGACCGCGGACCCGAACGAGGCCGCGGAGACGAAGTGGGGGGTGTCAACGTGGTACTCCGTCCCGTTCGCGTTGTCGAACGCATCGTGGCTCGCGGCGTAGTCGATCAGTGCGAAGGAGACGTTCGTGCCTGGGTTCGCCGATTGGATCCCGGTGGCGATGGCGGAGGCGTTGGCCACGAAGAACGGCACCCCGTTCGATTCCTCGCACAGGGTAGAGTTCCCCGGGTCGACCGCCCCGCACGCGTCCCCGGGTCCGCCGTTCCGCTGGCCCCAGTCCTGCGCCATCGGATCGTACACGCCATCGTAGGGAGTCGTCTCGAGAACGAAGGCGACCTGAACGGAGGACCATTGGGCGGTAGACCCGCTCGGCGCGGGACCGGCGAGCGTCGCCCGAGCGAATCGAGCCTCGAAGGGCGGCGACGAGACTCGGCTCCCCGACCCCGAGGCCGGCTCCCCCGCCGGGCGGCCCGGGAGCAGGGCGAGGCCCGCGAAGAC
>DASYOF010000213.1:0-1830 GCA_036007995.1 Thermoplasmata archaeon | reverse complement strand
GCGTCGTCCTGGTCCGAGTCGGTCGGCCGATGCTCGGGGTCCAGGAATCGGGGCACCCGCGGGTCGAGGAGCCGTGTCTCGACCTCGGGTCGTCGGGCGAGCTCGGCGGCGACGAACTCCGCGAGGAAAAAGCTCGTCCGGCCCTCCCGGACCGTGCCGGCGAGAACGGGGAGGTACAGCTTCGGCACCGGCGGATTCCCCTCGGAGGGGATACCGTCCGGCCGACGGCGGATTCACCTACTCGCGGGACGTCGGGGTTCGGATGGCGAAGTTCCCATCGGCCGAATGGGCCGAATTGCTCGAGGCCGCCGTGAACGCGAACGGCGAGTATGCGGAGGCCGCCGAGGCCTGGGAGGGGGACGTACTCCTGCGGGTGGTCCTCGACCCCCCGTCCACTCCGCCGCCGGGGATCGCGCTCGACCTCGCGCACGGGACCTGCCGCTCCGCCCGCTACCATGCGGACAGCCGCGAGACGTCGACCGAGTTCGTCTTCGAGGCGACGCCGGCCATCTGGCGGGAGATCCTCGAAGGGCGCCTGGAGCCGGTGAAGTCGGTCGTGTCCGGGAAACTGAGGGTCCGCGGGAATCTCGCGAAGGTGATGCGGTTCACCCGGGCCTCGGGGCTGTTGATCGCCACCGCGGCGACGATCCCGACCGAGTTCTAGCTCGACGCGGTGGCCGCGGCCGCCGAGGCTACCGCGGGGGGCGCCGCGACCGGCGGGGCCGGCTTGGTCACCGGGGCGGTCGCCGGTTTCGTGGGCGGCGCGGGGGGCTTCGGCGGGGGCGGCATCAACTGGCGCTTGAAGAACGCGACGACGTGCGCCCACGTCGCCTCGGCCCGGTTCTGGTCGTAGGCGCGCAGGTCGCGGGACAGGAAATCGTGCCCGACCTCGGTGACGCTCTCGAACTCGACCTGCTTCGGGATCACCTTCTCGAGCTGGGCGCGGGCGGCCGCGGCCTTGCGGTCCCGCCGTCCCGCGACGAAGTAGATCCGGGCGGTTACCAGGTTCAGCGCCTCGGCCGGGGCCAGCGGGGCGGGATACGCCACGGCGACCGCGGTCAACTTCTGGTCGAGGCCGGCGAGGGCGAGGGCGAGCGAGCCTCCGTAGGAGAGCCCGAAGACCGCCGAGCGGTCCGGGTCGACCATCTCGCGGCCGCGCAGGTAGGTCAACGCGTCCGCGTAGTACTCCGTGAGCTTCGAGACCCTCGGGGAGGTGACCGCCAGCCCGCCTTTCGTTCGCATGGCGAGGCGGGTGCTCAAGTGGTCACCCGGCCCGAAGAGCGCGGTCTTCCCCGTGTCCGGCAGCATCACCTCAAACCCCTCGCGGGCGAAATGGATTGCGGCGTCGAGGAGCGAGGTGGTGATCCCGTAGACCTCCGGCGTGATCAGGATCACCGGGTGCTTCACGATCTTCGTCGGCCGAAGGACGACCGCCGACGCCTCGCCGGACGCCATCGCGTCGGTGGGGAAGTTGACCCGCTCACTGCGGTACGGCGGGAGCGGCGCGCCGGGCTTGTTCTTCGACGCGGCCCAGGTCTTGTTCAGGAAGTCGATGACGCAGAGCTTGTACCGCTCCTTCTGGAGCACGATCACGGCCTGGCGCTTGCCGCAGATGTCGCAGACGCCAATGACCCCGCTCCCGAACTCGAGGTTCGGGGTGCTCAGCATCAGGTCGTCGTCGCGCATCCGGTCAGCGCCTCGCCCGAGGACGCCGGCGGAGCGAAGTATGGGGCTTAACGGTTGCCCGGTCCCTCGACGGGCCGGTCGGGAGTTTCAGCTCGAGGCGGGCGCGGTCGCGCGGGGCGAGCACGGGGATGCCCCGCTCGCGGA
>DASYOF010000212.1:0-5049 GCA_036007995.1 Thermoplasmata archaeon | reverse complement strand
CGTCTGCTTCCCGGACGGCCGCTCGTATATCGTCAGCGAGAACCACGGCTACGCGGTCGACGCGGCGTCGCTCGGGAAGACCGACCTCGCGCCGTGGGCGACGAACCCGGACGACGGCACCCTCGAAGGACTCCGGGACCGTCGCGGCCGGGTCCTCGCGCTCCAGGGCCACCCCGAAGGGCACCCCGGCCCGCAAGAGGCCGGGTTCGTGTTCGACCGGTTCGCCGAACTTGTCCGGAAGGAGCGGGACTGATGCACCGGTACGACAAGGTCGTCGTCCTCGGCTCGGGCGCGCTCAAGATCGGCGAGGCCGGTGAGTTCGACTACTCCGGCAGCCAGTGCCTCAAGGCGCTCGAGGAGGAGGGGATCTACGCGGTCGTCGTCAATCCGAACATCGCCACCCTCCAGACCGACCCGCCGAAGCACGGGCGGGTGTACTTCCAGCCGCTCCAGCCGGAGTTCGTCGAACCGATCCTCGAAGCCGAGGCCCCCGACGGCATCCTGCTGAGCTTCGGCGGCCAAAGCGCCCTCAACTGCGGCATCGAGCTCGCCGACCGGGGCGCGCTCCGCCGCCACAAGATCGAGGTGCTCGGCACCCCGCTCGCCGGGATCCGCGCGACGGAGGACCGGGCGAAGTTCGTCCGCGCGATGGAGCGGGCGAAGGTCCCGACGCTGCCGAGCAAGGCGGTCTACTCGGTCGAGGAGGCCGTAGGGGCCGCGGGCGAGTTCGGCTACCCGGTGATGGTGCGCGTCGCGTTCACGCTCGGCGGGAAGGGCGGCGGGGTCGCCCGGGACACCGCGGAGCTCCGCGAGGTCGCGGCCCGCGGGCTCCGGGTGAGCCCGGTCGGCCAGATCCTGCTCGAGCGGTACGTCGGCGCGTACAAGCAGCTCGAATACGAGGTCGTCCGCGACCGGACGGGCAACGCGCTGACGGTCTGCAACATGGAGAACGTCCTCTCCATGCGGGTCCACACCGGCGACAACGTCGTCGTCGCCCCGTCGCAGACCCTCGACGACCACGAGTACCAGATGCTCCGTCAGGCGGCGCTCCGGGCGGTCGAGGAGTGCGGGATCGTCGGCGAGTGCAACATCCAGTTCTGCCTCGACCCGGAGCGCGACGAGTACTACGCGATCGAGGTCAACGCGCGATTGAGCCGCTCGAGCGCGCTCGCCAGCAAGGCGACCGGCTACCCGCTCGCCTACGTCGCGGCGAAGCTCGCGCTGGGCTACACCCTGCCCGAGCTCAAGAACCGCGTCACGGGCGTGACGAGCGCCTGCTTCGAGCCGGCGCTCGACTACGTCGTCGTGAAGCTCCCCCGCTGGGACCTCGACAAGTTCCCGCGGGCCGAGCGACGGCTCGGACCGTCGATGAAGAGCGTCGGCGAGGTGATGGGGATCGGCGCATCGTTCCCCGAGGCGCTGCTCAAGGCGGTCCGGATGAGCGACCCGCGCGCCGACCTCGTCCCGCCGGAGACCCCGAGGGCGAAGGAGCCGATCCTCGCCGACCTCGCGGAGCCGAAGCCGGACGTCCTCGACCGCGTCCTCGAGGGGCTGCGGGCCGGGATCGACCCGGCGACGATCGCGGCGACGAGTTGGATCGACCGCTGGTTCGTCGACGAGCTCGCCGAGGTCGAACGGGCGGACGCGGCGCTCCGCCGCCATCGCGGGGTCGCCGACGTCCCGGTCGCGCTCCTCCGGACGGCGAAGGAACTCGGATTCTCCGACCGCGCCATCGCCCGGGCGACGAAGGACGACGAGGAGCGGGTCCGCCAGCGCCGGCTCGCCGAGGGGCTCCGCCCGCGCATCCGCATGGTCGACACGCTCGCCGGCGAGTGGCCGTCCGCCACGAACTACCTCTACGTCACCTACCGGGCCGACGCGGACGACGTCGTGCCGGTGCCGGCCGGTAGCATCCTCGTCCTTGGGGCCGGGCCGTACCGGATCGGCTCGTCCGTGGAATTCGACTGGTCGACGATGAACCTCGTGGACGGGCTGAAGGCCGAGGGGATCCCGACGGTCGCGCTCCTCAACAGCAACCCGGAGACGGTCTCGACCGACTACGACCGGTCCGACCGCCTGTACTTCGAGGAGATCACGCTCGAACGGGTCCGCGACCTGTTCGAGTTCGAGTCGTTCGCCGGCGTCGTCACGTGCGTCGGAAGCCAACTCGCCCAGAACCTGACGCCGCTCCTCGACGCGTGCGGCGTCCCGATCCTCGGCACCGCGCCCGCGTCGATCGACACGGCCGAGGACCGGGCGAGGTTCGCCCGTCTCCTCGAGAAGCTCGAGATCCCGCAGCCCGCGTGGCGCGCGTTCACCACCGTCGAGGAGGCGGCCGCGTTCGCCGACGAGGTCGGCTACCCGGTCCTCGTGCGGCCCTCGTACGTCCTGTCGGGCCAGGCGATGCGGGTCATCTACGGCTCCCACGACCTCGCGCGGTTCCTCGCGGAGGCGGTCCGGCTCTCCCCGCAGTATCCGGTCGTGATCACGAAGTTCGTCGAAGGGGCCGACGAGGTCGAGCTCGACGCCATCTCGGACGGGACCGATGTCCTCGTCGGCGGCATCCTGGAACACGTCGAACAGGCCGGGGTGCATTCCGGCGACGCGATCTTCTGCCTCCCGCCGCGCCACACCCCGCCGGAGATGCAGGCGCGGCTCGTCGAGGCGGCCGGGAAGATGGCCCGCGCGCTCGCGATCCGCGGACCGTTCAACGTCCAGTTCCTCGTGAAGGGCGCGGAGTTCCAGATCATCGAGCTCAACCTCCGCGCGAGCCGCTCGCTCCCGTTCCTGACGAAGGCGACCGGGGTGCCGCTGCTGCGCGAGGCCGCCCGGGCGATGCTCGGCCGCCCGCTGACCCAATCGGGCGTGGCGGCGCTCCCGCCGAACCGCTGGGGCGTGAAGGTGCCCCAGTTCTCCTTCCTCCAGCTCGCGGGCTCCGACCCGCTCCTCGGGGTCGAGATGCAGTCGACCGGCGAGGTCGCCTGCTTCGGACCGACGTTCGCCGACGCGCTCGTGAAGGCGCTCGTCGCGACCGGCGTGAAGCTCGTCCCGTCCGGCGGAACGGCGTTCCTCTCCGTCGGGGGGGTGGATCTGAAGGAGCAGCTGCTCCCGACCGCGCTCGCGCTCCGGACGCTCGGCTACAAGCTCGCGGCCACCGAGGACACCGCGGCGTTCCTCGCCGCCCGGGGGGCGAAACCGGTCCAGGTCCTCCACAAGGTCAGCGAGCCCGACCGGAAACCGAACGTCGTGGACGCGCTCGACTCCGGGAAGATCGACCTGATGCTGAACCTGCCCTCGTCGTTGACCCAGGCGAAGCTCGAGCAGATGCTCGAGGACGAGTACGTCCTGCGGCGGCGCGCCGTCGAGCTCGGGATCCCGCTCTTCACGAGCCTCGAGGGGTTTGCGGCGTACGTCGAGGGCCTCGCGTGGCTGAAGGACCACCCGGCGACCGTCGACGCGCTTTATGGGGCCCCGGAGCCGGGCCGGACGGACGGGAGCGTACCGATGCCGCGCGGAGTACCCCTCATCCAGCCAAGGACCCGACGACCGCGGGTCCCGCGGCCCTCGACGCCGAACCCCGCAGCGGAACCGTAGCCCCGCCGCGGGGCGGCCCCGGCGGGCGGAATCAACTCGGCACGACCCTATGGGCAGGTCAGGTGCGGTGCACTCGTCGGTGCATGCGGGGCAGCCACACGACGAATCCCGCCGAGATCAATCCGACCGCGACGAGAAGCCCGACCTGGCCCAAGGTCCACGGCCACGCGAACAAGCTGGCCACCGCGGCGACCACAATGGCGATCGCGACCGCCCCTCCGACCCAGCGGGCTTGGTCGATCAACTTGCTCCCGGGGTCCCCGCATCGGGCGAACCCGCTCCGGATTCCTAAACTCTTCGACCCGGGCGTAACCGAGGGGCCCGGATCCCATGCGCCATCGGATGCACGGTAGGGCGACTCGCTTCCTCACGGCGAGGGAGAGACGATGGGGAAGTCAGCCGCCCCGCGGCGCCGCATTCGTTCGATTTATCTAGCGGAAAATCATGCGGCGAATCATGCCGAAGTTCATCGACACCCATCCGATGGGCAAGCTGACCCCGGCCCAGCTGAAGCACCTGCAAGGCGCGGCGAAAGACGAGTTCGGCGTCACCCACCACGACATCCTCTACAACTCCGCCGAGGACCGGGTCTACTGCGTGCTCGACGCGCCGAACCGGGAATCGGTCGAGAAGCACCACAAGCACGCCGGGATCCAGTGCGAGTGGGTTCGCGAAGTCGAATCGACCCGGGTCTGACCCCGAACGCGACCTCGTAGCCGCCCGCACGGCTCAGTCCCGAACGGGGCCGCGGCGCCGCGGGTCCCCCTCGCCCCGAGCGCGGGTAGCGTTACCGGGTAGGTATTTGGGGCCGCTCGCCGTCCGACCCCCGTGCATTCCATCGGCGGGTTCCCGCGTCCACCGACGCTCGCGATCGTCCTGACTCTTACCGCCGCGCTCGTCATCTCCGGACTGGCCCTCGACCTCCAGGAGGGGGCACGGGACGCTCCGACCCACCCGCTCGTGCTGAAGGATTCGGGATCGATGGGGATTCCTTCCAGCGAGACTCCCCAAACCCCGGCGGGTCGGCCCGCGGCGACCGGGCCGGACTGGTACAACCTCTCGTCCAACTTTTCCGCTCCGGTCCCGGGGAACCGCACCTTCGCCGCCCTCGCCTACGACCCCGCGCTGAACGCGACCTTGATGTTCGGTGGGTTCAACCACAGCTCGTTCACCCCGTACGGCGACACGTGGCTGTTCGCGAACGGCTCGTGGGTCAACGTCTCGGGGAGTTCGACGGCGGCCCCGTCCGCCCGGTGGGCGGCGATGATGACGTGGGATCCGTGGAACCACGAGATGGTGCTGTTCGGGGGTCGGGACACGACCGGCACCCTCGGTGACACCTGGGTGTACAACGCGTCCGGTTGGACGCAGCTCAGCCCGACGAACTCCCCCTCCTCCCGACAATCTCAGTTCTCGGTGTTCACAGCCGACCCGACGCTCCGGGCGGTGTACCTC
>DASYOF010000211.1:0-3834 GCA_036007995.1 Thermoplasmata archaeon | reverse complement strand
CGGATCCTCCGCACGCTCCTCTCGGAGGGGTACACCCCGGTCGTCGCCCCCATCGGGACCGACCATGAGGGCGGGCTGTACAACGTCAACGCCGACCTCGCCGCCGGCGCGATCGCCGCGGCGCTCGGCGCCGACTTCCTGATGATCACCGACGTTCCCCATGTGCGGGACGCCGACGGCTCCCCGGTCCGGTCCGTCCCGCTCGCGGACGTGCCGGCGTTCCTTGCCTCGGGCGCGGCCCGCGACGGGATGATCCCGAAGGTCACCGCGGCGGTCAAGGCGCTTTCCGGCGGGGCGGCGTCCGCCTGGATCGGCACCCTCGAGGGGCTCGGCGACGCTGGCCCGGCGATGGGGGCCGGCACGAGATTCCTCCCCTCCGCCCGCCCCCGGGCGGTTCCGCTCCTCCCCGCTCCAGTTCGGGAGGCCCGACGATGACGGAACGCACGACGAAGTCCCATGTGGTCCTCGCCTACTCCGGCGGCCTCGACACCTCGGTCGCGATCCCGTGGATCGCGGAGACCCACGGCGCGGCCGTGACGGCCCTGACCGTCGACGTCGGCCAGCAGGGCGAGCTCGCGGGCGCCCTCGACCGGGCGCGCGAGAACGGGGCGCGGGACGCCCGGCTCATCGACGCGAAGGCGACGTTCGTCGAGGAGTACTGTTTTCCGGCGCTCCAGGCGAACGCCCTCTACGAGGGGATCTATCCGCTCTCGACCGCGCTCGCCCGCCCGTTGATCGCGAAGACCCTTGCGGAGACGGCGCGCGCGCTCGGCGCCGACGCGGTCGCCCACGGGTGCACCGGCAAGGGGAACGACCAGGTGCGGTTCGACGTCGCGGTCCATACGCTCGCCCCGGAGCTCCGGGTGATCGCGCCGGTCCGGGAATGGAACATGAACCGGAACGACGAGATCGCGTACGCTCGCGACCACCACCTCAAGATCCGGGTGACGCCGGAGTCGCCGTACTCGGTCGACGAGAACCTCTGGGGCCGCTCGATCGAAGGCGGCCGGCTCGAGGACGCGAACGTGGCCGCGCCGGAGGTCGTGTTCGACTGGACAAGCCACCCGGCCGACTGGCCGAACGACGCCGAGGACGTCGTCGTCCGCTTCGACCAGGGGGTCCCCGTCGCGATCGACGGCGTTCGGCTCGATCCGGTCGAGCTCGTCCGCACCATGAACCAGCGCGCCGGCCGCCACGGGGTCGGGCGGATCGACCACGTGGAGGACCGCGTTGTCGGGATCAAATCGCGCGAGACGTACGAGTGCCCGGGCGCCGTCGCCCTCGTCACCGCCCACCAGGCGCTCGAGGCGCTCGTCCTGCCGCGCGACCTACTCCAGTTCAAGGCGTCGGTCGACCGCCGGTTCTCCGACCTCGTGTACGAGGGACTCTGGTTCTCGCCGCTCCGCGAGGCGCTGAGCGCGTTCGTCCATTCGACCCAGGAGGTCGTGGCGGGCGAGGTGACCCTCCGGCTCCACCAGGGGAGCTGCCGGGCCGTCGCCCGCCGCTCGGACTACTCGCTCCTCTCGCACGAGCTCGCGACGTACGGCCCGGGAAGCCGGTTCCCCCAGGAGCTCGCCGTCGGCTTCATCCACCTCTACGGCCTCCCGAACCAGCTGGCGCACGCCCGGGTCGCCGCCGCCCGCACGGCCCAGGCGAATCGACCCGATGCTCCGCGACCGGTTCTCCGCACCGCTTGACGAGCGGGCGGCCGCGCTCTCCGGCTCGGTCGTCGAGGACCGCGCGATCCTCGGCGCCGACCTCTGGGGGTCGGTCGTCCACGCGACGATGCTCGGGGCGACCGGGATCATCCCGGCGAAGAGCGCGCGCCGGATCGTGCAGGGCCTTCGGACGATCGCCCGCGACGCGGCGCGCGGGGCGTACTCCCTCGACCCCGCGTTCGAGGACGTCCACCTGAACGTCGAATCGGAGCTCACCCGACGGATCGGCCCGGACGGGGAGCGGCTGCACACCGCCCGGAGCCGGAACGACCAGGTCGCGACCGACCTCGCGGTCGCACTCCGGGACGCGCTCGTCGCCCTCGAGCTCTCCTCGTCGTCGGTCGCGTCGAGCCTCCTCCAGGCGGCCCGCTCCCCCGACGGACGGCGGGTCGTCGACGCCTGGACCCACACCCAGCCGGCCCAGCGGGTCTACTGGGCGCAGATCCTCGGGAGCCACGCGGTACGGTTCGTCCGGGACGCGGAGCGGTTCCGCCGGGTGCGCGAGCGGCTCGAGGCGTCCCCGCTCGGCAGCGGCGCGATCGCCGGGACGTCGCTGCCCGTCGACCGGCGCGCGACCGCCCGGGCGCTCGGCTTCCGCCGCCCCGGACTCTCCTCGATCGACGCCGTCTCCGACCGGGACGGGGCGAACGATGCGCTCTACGCGAGCGCGGTCGCGCTCCTCCACGCGAGCGGGTTCGCGGAAGAGCTCGTGCTCGGCTCGCTCCCGGGGGTCGACCGGGTCCGGCTCGCCGACCCGTTCGTGACGACCAGCTCGCTGATGCCGCACAAGCGCAACCCGGACCTCGCCGAGCTCGTGCGTGCCGAGAGCGCGCCGGCGATCGGGCGGCTGGTCGCCCATCTCGCCCTCCTCAAGGGGCTCCCGATCGGCTACCAGCGGGACCTCCAGGTCGGGAAGCCGCTCGCCCTCGAGGGGCTGGCCCGGGCGCGCCTCGCGCTCGACGTCCTCGCGGCGATGGCGGCGGGGACGTCGTTCCTCGCCCCGGCGCCGTTGGACGCGGCGACCGGCTCGGTCGAGCTCGCCGATGCGCTCGTCTCGGCCGGCGTGCCGTTCCGCTCGGCCCACCGGCGCGTCGCCGTCTGGCTCGCGGCGCGAGCGCGTTCCCATAGTCGCGCCAGCCCGATCGCCGATGCGGAACTTCGGGAGGCGTTCCCCGAGCTGCCTCGGGGATTCCGGTTCCCCCCGCCGGACGAAGAACCCGAGCACCGGGGAAGCGAAGGTGGCTCCTCGTGGCGGTCGGTCGATCGGTTCCTGACCGAGGTCCACGACCGCTGCCGGGGAGCCCAACGGGCGGCCGAACGGGAACGCCGACGTCTGGCCCGGCTCCGCCGAGCGGCCGGGATCCCCGAGGTACTGTTCGGACTCGCCTGAGTCGCCGACCGGTTACGCGACGACCGCTTCGTCGTCGGACGGCCGGGTCGGCAGGCGGGCCACCATCCAGGGCGGAAGGACCGTCTTCCCGCTCATCGCGCCCTGCAGAAGGAGCGAGCGCTCCCGGGCCGAGAGCCCGGGGTGCTGGCCGTACAGATGGATCTCGAGGCTCGCCCGGGTCGCGTACTCGCGGGCGCAGACCGGGCAGAGGAACACCTGGCTGTCGGCCCCGAAGCGGGCGCACGTGCAGCCGAGGACGTGGCACGGCATCGGGGTCGCGCGGTCGCGGGGTCGGGCGAAATGCCGCCGCACGCGGCCGTCTTGGGGCGCAAGAAGGTAGTGGCTAGCGCGAAGGTGATTGCATTCGCGGCACGGGAGAAGGCGCAGATGTCGACGCTGGGTTACCACGGGCGGTTCGCGTCCTCCTGATGAGCGGTGGCCCTGGTCCGGCGGGACCGCCGTCGGCGGCACCCGGGAGACCCGGCCTCCCTCGACGCCGTTCGTGGCCGACGCGCATATAGCGAGGGTGTCTCGCGAGCGACAAGTCGTCTCGTTTGGCGCATGAAGCGCCGGCACGTCACATGGCGCATGTGAGTTCGGCTCATGCGGGACAGTCGGGATAAGGACTCCCCCCGCTCTCCGCCGACGGGAACGGCGCGTCGGGCGGCCGACGGAAACGTTGAAGGGGCCGCCCCGGGTGCGCTCCCGGCAGGTTCCCGATGGCAG
>DASYOF010000210.1:0-6412 GCA_036007995.1 Thermoplasmata archaeon | reverse complement strand
GCCGGCCAAGTAGCGCGCATTTCGGCCACGTGGCGATCCCCGTCGGGGGAGCGGGCCGTTGCCGAACGAGAGGCGGTTCACTCGCTGCGAGGAGCGTCGCCGGCGGCCATTCCGTGCGGGTCGGGGCCATCCGAAGGATCGGCGGGAGCGCGGGAGGACGGTCGCCGCGGCGGTCTCGGCGCTGGAACGGCCCGGGGCTCGGGCGGATTCGCCGGGTCGTCCCGGGTTTCCGGGGCGACCGGCTCGATTCGACCACGATCCAACGATTCGCGGAGGTCCCGGATGGCGTTCCGGGCTTCGTTGGCCTCGTCCTCGTCCCAGGTGCCGACAAGTCCGAGAAACGCCATCGGGAGACCAGGGGGCGGTTTCAGCCCGCGTTCCGGGGCCGGGGTGCCCCCCGACACCCGGGGGTCGATGGCCAGCCCGGGCTCATCGAGGATGCCCAGGGCGCGCCAATCGGACGGCCGGGATTCGGTCGTACGGGACGGTGGGGCCACGGCGTCCGAGGTCGAGGAAGCGGCGGCGCCGTCCGGCGGTGCGGCCGGGCGATCGCCCGTCACCCCTGGCGCGTTCGCCCCGGGCGACGGTTCGCCCTCGGGGCGTGGCCGAAATCGGTCGGGCACGTGGAGGGTTTCTGGAAATAACGGGGTATAAACGGCTCCTTAACTCGAATTGAGAGCCGATTCCGGGATCCGCAGCCGAATGCGCGGCACCGGCGGCCCAAACGGCTACCACGAGCCCGTTCGGGAGGAGCGAAGCCCCGACGGTGGGCGATCCCCACGGTCCCGCGGTTCGGCTCGGTCGGAGCCCGGGCGCGTCCCCATGGTCCGAAGCGGTCGAGGAGCCTTCGGGCCGAGCGTGGGATCGGTCGTCCGCTCAACTTCGGTCAAGGAAGGGTATAGCTCCCGGCGGCGCCCCGAGGCCCTTGTGTCCGCACGAACCATCGACGTTGTTCCCCCGACGCACTCCCCCAGGCTCCCTCCGCGCGTATCGCCGTCCCCGGCGCCCGTGGTGGAGCTGCCGGAAACGCCCGCGGAACACGAGGCCGAGCAGGACCGGGTCTCCCGGGACCTCGGACCGGCGGTCGACCCGGCCCATGTCGAGCCCGTCGGAACGACCCTGGGCGAGCCCGCCAAAGAGCATTGGGACACGAAGCAACCCGAGGATTCCTCGGACTCTTCTCCCTGACGGAAACGGGCGATCGCCGGCTGTCCGGGTCGCCCGAGCTTCCCGACGCGCGTCGGATCGGAGCGACGGCCTGAATCGGCGCTGGCGAATCCGACGGCGGGGTACGTTGGGCCAAGATCGCGGTGATCCAGGCCGGGCCCATCCTCCGGGCCTACCAGCGAGCGGCCGGAGGACCGAGGGGCCACCGCTCCCCCGTGGCACCGAGGGCGGGCGACGGTCTAGATCCAACTCGAGACGATGACCAGCACCGCGCCGAAGGCGAAGTCGATGATCGCCGGCCAGGTGATCGCCCGGGCCTCGAAAGCCAGGAAGACCCCGAACAAGAGGACCAGGATTCCGACGATGAGCAGGACCGTCGAAAACAGGGAGCGAACCGCATTCTCCGTACGTGTGGACATGGGAGATCGAGGCCCGAGCGCTCTACATGACCGCCCCCTCAACCCGAACTAGCAGGGAAACCCCGCGGCCCGCGAGCCGGCGGGCGTTCCGACGCGAGCGAGTCGTCCGCGGGTCGGGCGCGTCCCGGACCGAGCCGTCGGCCGCCCGCGGAAGCGCGATCGCCTTCGACGAGGCCGCGTCGGAAAGACCCGATTGCCACTGGCGACGCCGGAATCCAGACCGTCGATCGAGGCGAGCACCTCGATCGCGCCCCGTCCGCGCTCGGTCAGACGATACCGTTGGCGGGCGTAGTGGGCGACCAGGCCGGCGTTCACGAGTTTGCGGAGGTGGAACGCGATCTTCGACGTGTCCGTGAGATGCGCCGCGTCCATGGCCTGGCTGAACGTGCTCGAGCCCTCCGTGAGCCGATGCAGGACCAGCCGTCGGATCGGGCTCGCGAGGGCATCGAGGGTCGCGGCGGAGTCGGCGGAGACGATCGAGGACCGCACGGCGAGGGCGCCGGTCGCCGTGATCTTCTTCGGGTCGTACCCGACCGCGAGCGGACCTTTCCCCTCGAGGAGCTCCCGGATGCGGGTCAGGAGCTCCGCGATCTCCTCCTCCCGGTGGCGGGCGAGGAGCTGCTCGACCGGGGCGAGCACGACCGCTGGCCGGGGCCGGGGTGCGACGAAATCCTCCACCGCCTCCCGGATCCGGAACGGATTGTCCGGGTCCAGCGGGAGGTGGACGACCCGCCCGGTGCTCGGAAGGCGCACGGGGGGAGGCGAGATCAGCAGCACCTCGTAGCCGCCCCGGGTCGCCAGGTCCTTCGCGTACTGGACCGGATCGAGCGGTCGGGCGCCGGACCGGACCAGCTTCAGCTGCTCGCTCACGAGCTCGAGGACGTGCGCGACCTGACTGGGTTCCACCGGCTTCCGCAGGTAGTCGAACGCCCCAAGATGGAGGGCCCGTACGGCCGTCTCGACGGTGGCCTGCCCGGTCAGCATCACGACGTTGACGCGAGGCCACCGCTGCCGAACGGCGGCGAGCAGGTCCATCCCGTTCGCGTGGCCGACCTGGAGGTCGGTGAACAGAACCTCGAACTCCTCCCGCTCCAGGGCCGTCACGGCGTCCGCGACCGACGAGACGACAGTGCTCGTGTGGTCCTTCGATCGGAGGAGATGGGCGAGGCTCTCGCGGAACTCCTCGTCGTCATCGGCGATGAGCACTCGCACCCGAGGGGACCTCCCTGGTGACTCCGGCTCTTCCTCGAGCCCTTGGCACCGGTACGTACCACGAAGAAATGTACATTTCGCACCGATCCTCGGGGGTCCCGGACCTCCGGTTCGGTGACGGACGTGGGGCGCGCGGTCGTTCCGACCGGGCCGGATTCGGGCGGCGCTCCCGGCGCGTACCCCGGAGGGAACGAGGGCGGCCGCCGGTCGTCGGTAGTCTTTAAGTGGCTGGCCGAGCCTCCGACGCCGCGGGGCCCTCTGTGCCGTCGAAGAAGCACCTCCACATCGAGTCGTCCGGGCAGCTCTGCATCTACTGCGGAGCGTGCGTCGGGGTCTGCCCGCTCAACTGCGTCTATCTCGACGAGACGCGAATCACGTTCGACGAGAAGATCTGTACCCGCTGCGAGATCTGCGTGAAGGCGTGCCCCGTCGGGGCCATCGCCATCGGCTGATCCGCCAGGTCGGAGTGGGAGCAATGGTCGAGAATCTCACGACCGACGTGCTCGTGGTCGGCGCCGGGCCCGCCGGCAGCATGGCCGCGAAGTGGGCCGCGAAGAGCGGCGCCCGGGTCCTGATGATCGAGAAGCGGCAGGAGATCGGCTCGCCGGTCCGCTGCGGCGAAGGGATGAGCAAGGACTGGCTGAAGGAGGTCGGGATCGCCCCGTCCCAGCGCTGGATCAACGTCGAGGTCGAGGGCGCCCGCATCTTCTCCCCGTCCGAAAAGGTCCTCGAGATCAACGAAAAGCACGCGGGCAACGAGGTCGGCTACGTCGTCGAGCGCGATGCGTTCGACAAGCAGCTCGCGATCGACGCCGGGAACGCCGGCGTCGACGTCCTCCTGAAGACCGCCGCGACCGGCGTGATCCGGGAGAATGGGAAGATCGTCGGCGTGAAGGCGAAGCGGTTCGGCGAGCCGTTCGAGATCCGCGCCCCGGTCACGATCGGCGCCGACGGGTTCGAGAGCCAGTTCGGACGGTGGGCCGGCCTCCCCACGAACCTCGCGCTGAAGGACATGGACTCCTGCCTGCAGTACCGGATGACGAACGTCGACTGCGACGTTCGCTACTGCGATTTCTACCTCGGCTCGGTCGCCCCCGGCGGCTACGTCTGGATCTTCCCGAAGGGGGAGGGTCTCGCGAACGTCGGCATCGGCGTCCAGCTGAGCCAGATCCACGGCACCGCGGAGCCCCGGAAGTACCTCGACGCCTGGATCGCGAAGCACCCGGCGTACTCGAAGGGGAAGACGATCGACGTCGTCGGCGGCGGCGTCTCGATCTCGCCCCCCCTGAAGCAGACCGTGACCGACGGCGTCATGCTCGTCGGCGACGCGGCGCGGATGATCGACCCGCTCACGGGCGGCGGCATCGCGAACGGCTGCATCGCCGGAAAGATCTGCGGCGAGGTCGCGGCCGAGGCGGTCCGCGAGAAGACCCCGACCAAGGAGTTCTTCCAGAAGTACGAGAAGGGGTGGCGCGCGCGGCTCGAGGAGAAGCTGTACCGCAACTGGCTCGCGAAGGAGAAGCTCTGCAGCCTCTCCGACGCGACGTTCGACAAGGTCGTCGACGCCCTCGAAGGCGTCAAGCTCCAGAAGCTCTCGGTCCACAACATCTTGAAGGCGGTGCACGACAAGTACCCCGACGTGACCCGCGAGTTCGAGTCGTTCCTCTGACGGTCCGGTCGATCCGATGCCCGGAGCCCCCAACCGTCCCCCCGAGATCGATGCGCCGACCCCCCCGGTCGCGATCGCGCCGGAGCGACGGGTGTTCCGTCGGCTCGCCGCGAGCCGGGTCGCGCTGAACCTCGAGATGTGGAAGGGAGCTCCGTCACCGGAGCTCGTCGATCCCCTGACGCGCGCCGAGGCCGCGTACACGAGCGGCGACCTCGTCAACGCCGAGCAGGCGCTCGACCACCTCTCGGTCCGGTTCGCCGAGCCCCGATGGCCGACGATGCCGGCGCCGTTCCGCGACCTCCGGGTCGCCATTCCCGCTCCGATGCCCCCGCAATGGGACGCCGACTTCGCGGTCGACGCCGCCGAGAAGGAGCGGCGCAAGGTGCGCCGCTCGGCGGAGCTTCAGCTCGCGCTCGCCAAGGCGACGGCCGCCTACGCCGCGAAGCGCGGGATCCCGGCCGACGACCTCGCGTCCGAGGCGACCGAGGCCGACGCCGAGTTCGCCCGGGCGGGCGCCAGCGAGGCGTTCTGGACCCACATCGATACCCTCTGGACCGCGGCCCGGACCCGGTTCCCGTTGCCGGCGCGCGGCCCCGGCCGCGCCGCCCCGGTCGCCCCGCCCGCGGACGATGCGACCGCGTAAGGCGGCCCCTCGCGCCGGCTCGGCGGGCGCCGACGAGGTCGCCGGATTCCTCGAAGGGGTCCGGCAGCGTCTTCTCGAACGACGACGGGACGGCGCCCCGCTGCCGGACCTCGAACAACGGCTCGCCGGCGTTCCCGAAGCGATCGCGAACGAGGACCTGGCGGAGGCGGAGCGCCGGTTGCTCGACGTCTCCGAGCGGCTCGACCGCGACGAGGTCGAACCGGAGCTGAACGAGTTCCCGCGCGGCCTCGTCGCCTACGACGCCGGCGCCGACCGGGGGATTCCGACGCCGGAGGACGAGGAGCCGGTCGGGAACCGCCTCACCCTCGTGGAACGGCTTGTCACGGTCGCCGCCGCCGAGGGGGTTCCCGTCGAGGACCTTCGGGGGGCGCTCCGCCTCGCGCGCGCCGCCTACGAGGCGGGGGACCGCCGGGGGGCGAAGGAGACCGGGGAGCGGATCCTCGACGAGCTCGACGACCGGCGGAAGCACCGCTCGGCCGCACAACGATAATACCCGCCTCCGTCGTCGGGGCGACGATGGCGCCTCCCCGGTTCGGAACCTTCTCGATCGTCGCGGCCGACCCGTCGACCGGCGAGTGGGGCGTGGCGGTCCAGTCCCGGTTCATCTCGGTCGGCGCGGTCGTGCCGTGGGCCGTCAGCCGGGTCGGCGCGGTCGCGACGCAGGCGCTCGCCAACGTGCGCTACGGTCCGGACGGGCTCGAGCTCCTCCGCAAGGGGCAGAGCGCCGAGGCCGTCGTCGCGAAGCTCACGAGCACCGACCCGAAGCGCGAGCAGCGGCAGGTCGGGGTCGTGGACTCGAAAGGTAACGCGGCGGCGTTCACCGGGAAGGAGTGCTTCGACTGGGCCGGCCACGTCGTCGGGAACGGGTACACCTGCCAGGGGAACATCCTCGTTTCGCGGGCGGTCGTCGAGGGGATGGCGCGCGCGTACGAGAGCACCCCGGGCGACCTCCCGGAGAAGCTCCTCGCCGCCCTTTCCGCGGGCCAGCGCGAGGGCGGGGACCGAAGGGGCATGCAATCGGCGGCGCTCCTCGTCGTCCGCGAGAAGGGGGGGTACGACGAGGGCTCGGACCGGTGGGTCGACATCCGCGTCGACGACCACCCGACCCCGATCGAGGAGCTGAAGCGGGTGTTCAAGCTCTACGACCTGACGCTCCTCACCCGCGAGGACCCGAAGGGGCTCGTCCCGCTGACGGGTGACGTCGCCCGCTCGGTCCAGCAGGAGCTTGAGATGCTCGGCTACTACAACGGTCGCCTGACCGCCACCTGGGACGGAGCGACC
>DASYOF010000209.1:0-1750 GCA_036007995.1 Thermoplasmata archaeon | reverse complement strand
CGCTGGAACACCCAGCGCCCCCTGACGGTCGGGCTGCTCGGGGCGTTCCACGGGCGCTCGATGGGGTCCCTCACGATGACGACCTCCAAGCCCGTCCAGCGGGCCCGGTTCCTCGCCTACGCCGGGGGCGGTCAGCACATCCCGGCGCCGAACTGCTTCCGTTGCCCGTACAAGCTCGAGTACCCGAGCTGCGACCTGTACTGCGCGAAGATCCTCAAGGAGCTCTACTTCGAGACGTCGATGCCGCCGACCGACGTCGCCGCGTTCATCGCCGAACCGGTGATGGGCGAGGGGGGCTACATCGTGCCGCCGAAGGGCTGGCACCGCGAGATCAAGAAGATCCTCGACGAGCACGACATCCTGTTCATCGACGACGAGGTCCAGGCCGGATTCGGCCGGACCGGCAAGTGGTTCGCCATCGAGCACCACGGCGTCGTCCCCGACATGGTCACGACGGCGAAGGCGATCGGGAGCGGCCTGCCGATCGGGGCGGTCATCTTCCGCAAGAGTCTCGATTACACCTCCCAGGGGGCGCACTCGAACACCTTCGGGGGGAACCTCGTCTCCGTCGCCAGCGGGCTCGCGACGTTGGACATCATCGAGCGCGAGCACCTCCTGGAGAACGCCCGGCTCCAGGGCGCGCACCTGATGCAGCGCCTCCGGGAGCTCCAGCAGAAGCACGAGGAGATCGGCGACGTCCGCGGGCTCGGCCTCATGACGGCCACCGAGTTCGTGACGAGCCGCACCGACAAGACCCCGGCGATCGCGTTCCGGGACCGGGTCATCGTCGAGGCGTACCGCCGGGGCCTCGTCCTCCTGCCCTGCGGCAAATCAACGATCCGCTACATCCCGCCGCTGGTCATTCGACGCGAAGAGGTCGACGAGGGCGTGGAGATCCTCGATCACGCCATCGGCGCGGCCCGTCAGGGATGAAGGTCGGGCTCCTCGACGGCCACCGCGTCGCCCTCGTCGACCGACCGGCGCCCTCGGCCGGCCCCGGCGAGATTACCGTCTCTCTCGCGGCGTGCGGGATCTGCGGCACGGACCTCGAAAAGCTTCGGGGGAACTACCAGAGCGCGGGCCTCCTCGGACACGAACCCGTGGGACGGATCGCCTCCCTCGGAGAGGGGGTCGAGGGCCTCGCTGTCGGCGACCGCGTCTTCGTCCACCATCACGTCCCGTGCTACGGGTGTGTCGTCTGCCGGCGCGGGGAGTACACGTACTGTCCATCGTACTCCAAGTCCAACATCGATCCCGGAGGGTTCGCCGAGACGTTCCGGGTCCCGGAGGCCAACGTCCGCCGCGGGGCCGTTCTGCGGCTCGATCCTTCGGTCAGTTGGGAGGTCGGGACGCTCCTGGAGCCGGCCGGCTGCGCGCTGACCGCCCTCCGGAAGGTGGGCTTTCTCGCCGCCGACTCGGTCTTCGTGATTGGTCTCGGCCCGGTGGGGCTCCTGTATGCGGCCTTGGCGAAGAGTCTCGGCGCCCGGTGGGTCGGGGGCTCCGACCTCTCGGTCCGACGCCGGGAGGCCGGGTCGAACTTCGGGGTGGACGCTACCTTCGCGGCGGCGAACCCGGATGCGATCCAGGCCGCGGTGCGCGCCGCGACCGGGGGACTCGGCGTTGACCTCTCCGTGGTGGCCGTGGGGGCCCCCGCGGCGGTACGATTGGGCGCCCGGCTGCCTCGCCGGGGCGGTACGCTGAACCTGTTCGGGTTACCGGAGCGCGACAGCCGGCTGGACCACGACCTCCA
>DASYOF010000208.1:0-18531 GCA_036007995.1 Thermoplasmata archaeon | reverse complement strand
CCGCCGCATCCGGGTGACCGCCCAGCTGATCGACTGCGCCAACGAGGAGCACCTGTGGTCGTCCACCTACGACCGGGAGCTCTCCGACGTGTTCGCGATCCAGAGCGACATCGCGCGCCGCATCGTCAGCGCGCTGAAGGTCCGGCTCCGCCGCGCGGACGCCGCGGCGCTCGAACGTTCGGTGACGAGCGACATCGACGCCTACACGCTGTACCTCGAGGGGCGGTACCAGTGGAACCAGCGCTCGCCCGCCGGCCTCGCCGCGGCCGTCGAGTTGTTCCGCCGCGCGCTCGCGAAGGACGCGACGTTCGCGCTCGCCCAGTCCGGTCTCGCCGACGCCTACTGTTCGCTCGCGCTGCTGGAGTTCGAGGCGCCGTCGTCCGCCTTCCCGAAGGCGCGGGCCGCCGCGGAGGCGGCGCTGAAGGTCGACCCGAACCTCGCCGAGGCGCACGCGTCGCTCGGCCTCGTCCGGTTCCAGTACGAGCGCGATTTCCCCGGCGCCGACAAGGAGCTCCGGCGGGCGATCGAGCTCAACCCGAACTATCCGGCGGCGCACCAGTTCTACGCGGACTACCTGAAGGCGATGGGCCGGTTCGACGAGGCGCTCCGCGAGATGCGCCGCGCGCTCGAGCTCGACCCGGTCTCCCTCGCGATCAACACCGGCCTCGGCCACGTCCTGTACCTCTCCCGCCAGTACGACCGGGCGATCGAGCAGTACCGGGCCGCGCTCGCCCTCGACCCGAGCTTCGTCCAGGCGCACCTCTGGTTCGGCCGCCCGTACCTGGAGAAGGGCCTCTACGACGAGGCGATCGCCGAGCTCCGGCAGGCCGTCGAGCTGTCCAAGGGGAGCACGATCTCTCTCGCGGTCCTCGGCCACGCGTACGCCTCGGCGGGCCGGACCTCGGAGGCCCGGGAGGTCCTCCGGCAGCTCGAGGAGCGGGCGAAGGCGACCTACCTCCCCTCGTACTGGATCGCCCTAATCTATACCGGGCTCCGGGAGACCGGAACGGCGCTCACCTGGCTCGAACGCGCCGCCGACGAGCGGTCGAGCTGGCTCGTCTGGATCAAGGTCGAGCCCCGGTTCGACCCGCTGCGGAGCGACCCGAGGTTCGAGACGCTCCTGCGGCGGCTGGGCCTTGCGACCGTCGCCGCCGACGACCGGCCGCTCCTCGAATTCCTCTACGGGATCTCGGAGCTCGACCTCGGTCGGTTCGCGGTCGTCGGGTCGTACACCCGGTACGAGGAGCGGGCGCGCCACGCACTGAAGGACATCCGGAATCGCCTCGTCCGGCCGCTGCAGGACGGCACGCGCGAGAACGCCCTTCTGTGGGCCCCGCCCGGGAGCGGGAAGACGTTCCTCGTCCGCGAGATCGTCCGATCGGTCGGACCGACCGTCCGGTACGTCGAGCTCAACCTCGCGGAGACCGGCGAGGCCGAGTTCCGCCGCTGTCTCCTCGAGCTCGCCGCGCACGAGGGCGCTGCCCTGGTCCTCGTGGACGAGGTCGACAGCCGGCCGACCGAGCCGTGGCCGTACGAGGCGCTCCTTCCCCACCTCGACCTCGCGGCGAGGGCGCCGGGGGCTCGGGTGTTCGTACTCGCGGGGAGCGCCGGGTTGAGCCTGGAGGAGATGGCGTCGGCGATCGCCGCGCGACCGAAGGGCTCCGACCTCCTCTCCCGCGTCCCGAAGGGGAGCCGATGGACGGTCCCGGCGATGACCGCCGAAGACCGCCTGATAGTGGCCGTCGGGACCCTCGTCACGGCCGGTCGCACGCGGGGCTCGCCGATCGGCGAGGTCGAGAAGCTCGCCCTCTACTACATCGCGCGGAACCCCGCTCTGGCGAACCCGCGCCAGCTGCGGGACTTCCTCGACCGAGCCGCCCGACGGGTGCCGCCGTCCGAGGACCGCGTTCGGTTCGACCATCTGTTCGACCCGGGCGACGCCGAGAGCAAGGAGTTCTGGATGCGCGCGCGGGCGGAGACCCCGGAACTCATCGACCGGTTCGTGCGTCTCGGAGCGGCGGATCCGGCCGATCGCTGAGCCGGGATCGTCGCGCGTGGTATCCTTTCCGGCCGCACCGCCTCAAGTAGGGGGGTGCCCCTCGACCGACCATGGCCCATATCGAAGACCTCGGAAGCAACTTTGACGCGCCGATCGAGACCGTCTGGAAGTTCATCGACTCCCCGGCCGACCACGGACAGTCCCACACCGACCGGCGGAACGTCCAGGGCGCGCCGCACCCCGAGGGGGGCATGCGCGTCTCCTGGGAGCAGAACGTCGAGGGGAACTGGGTCAAGGTCGTCAACCACGTGACGTACTTCCCGCCGCTCGCGATGATGGTCCACTCGCTCGAGGGCCCGCTCGCCGGCTCGAAGTTCATGATGTACTACCGGCCGAACGGCGCGAAGACGACCGTCAACGTCGTCGGGGACTTCCACTCGAAGATGATCCCGCCCGCGCAGCTCGAGACGATGGTGCTCGCCAACCTCGCGCACGCGTACGATGAGGACAACGCGGCCATCAAGCACTTCGCCGCCAAGAAGTAGGCCGGCCGCCCGAACCCTTTCCGCCTCCCGGCCCGGTCGGCCGATTCGGGGCGATAGCTTACCAGCGTCGTCCGCGTCCGGAGGGGCGATGGGCGAGTCGTCGGTCCCGTATCCCGCGCCCCCCGAGGTGCCGATCGAGGCGTGCCCGATCGCAACGACCCTCCAGACGCTCGGCCGGAAGTGGACGATCACCATCCTCCGCGACGTCGCGTTCTTCCCGAAGGCGACGTTCGGCCTGATCCGGAAACGGAACCCGGGGCTCCGCCAACGGACCCTCTCGATCCGGCTCGCCCAGTTGCAGGCCGAGGACCTGATCCGGAAGGCCGCGCCTCCCGGCGAACCTCGCCGGCCCTACTACGAGCTGACGACGAAGGGTCTCGAGATCTGGCCGATCCTCGCCACGCTGTTCCAGTACGGCACGCGCCACCACGCGGAGACGGTCTTTGCCGATGGGCGACCTCGCGACCTCCAGGAGATCTATCCGCACGACGCGCCGCTCCTCCTCGGCCCCGTCGCGGCCTTCGCCCGGACGGCGGTAGGAGTCTCCAACCGAGCGGTCGGGGCCGCGCGTTCGGCCGGCGCGGAGTCGAGCCGGGCCTCTCGCCGGTAACACCATCCCCCGATCGGGGGAGAACGGGGGACGTCGGGGCGACCCGCTACCGTCGAGCGGCCCGATCTCGGGCAATGTGCGGACGATCCGGCGGGAGCAGCGCGTGGAGGCGAGCATCCACGGAGCCTCGCGGCCCGAAAACGATCCAGACGAGCTCGTGGCCATCGATCACGTAGACTCCGAGATAGCTCGGGATGCGATGCGTCCCGACATTCCGGTACCCGTGCAACTGGTGCGCATCGAGACCCGATCGGGCTCCGCTCGGATCCTTGGCCAGCGCGTCCAACGAGCGACTGTAGTCCCGCTTCGCCAACAACGGAAGCCGTCGGAAGCGCTGGTCCGCGGTGGGGGAGAAGGTCCGGCGGTAGCTCATTCGTCGGAAAGTCGATGCTTCCGTCGGAATTCCGAGAGGCTGAGAGGCGGCCCGGCCGCGACGGCCCGGGGCAGATCCCGACGGAGGTAATCGGGAGGGACCTGGTCCATCAGGTCCTCGATCGCCGCGGCGACGCTCTTGCTGCCGATCTGGTAGTCCTTCCATCGGCGCCTCACCTCCATCGGAGCGGTGATCGTCGTCGGGCGGCGCTCGTCGGCGTTCATCGTAGGGCAGTTGGGTCAATCGGATGAACAGATGGCGGCTGCGGAACCTGGCGTCGGGCCGCGGCCGGTTCCTCGGCCCAGGTCGGAAAAGTGCTCCCGGCGGGATTCGAACCCGCGTTGTCGGGTCGAAGGCCCGATATCCTTGACCGGACTAGACTACGGGAGCGCGGCCCGGTCGAGGGGGCGCATCGTAAAGCGTTTCGCGCGGAAGCCGCGAGCGGCTCAGCCGACCCGTTCCCACCGTTCGAGCTTCTGGACGGCGCTCAGCGTCGACCCGCGGCGGATCTCCTCGCGGACGCGGTTCTCATGCTCGAGCACGTCGAGCGCGCGGTTCGCGATCTCGGCGGCGCGCTCCCTCGGGACCACCACGACCCCGGACAGGTCGCCGACGATCCAGTCGCCCGGGCGCACCTTCTCGCCCCCGACCACGACCTCTACGCCGATCTCGCCGTGACCCTTCGGCTCGCCGGCGTTCGGCGAGACGTGGCGGCTGAACACGGGGAAGCCGAGCTCGAGGATCGCATCGAGGTCGCGCGCCGCGCCATCGATCACCACCCCGGAAACGCCCCGTCCGTGGGCGCTCCAGCTCGCGAGCTCGCCCCAGATGGCGGTCGTGCCGCCGCCCGCATCGACGACGATGACGTCGCCTTTCCCGGCCCGGTCGATCGCCTCGACGGGCTTCGCCCAGTCCCCGTCCCGGGTGACGACCGTGACCGCCGGACCGATCACCTTGGTCGTCGGGAGCGGGAGGTGCGCATGCAGGCCGTGCATCGCGCCGTGCCGCTGCATCGCGTCCGATAGGTTCGGAGAGGAGACCATCGCGAACGCCGTGCGGACGTCGGCGTCCGCGAACCGGCGGAACTGCTCGCTCGCGACCTCCGACTTCGTGTCGATTGCCTGGCGGACCGCCTGGGTGGCGGCCTGGATGTTCGCGCTCTTCGTGATCGCGCCGCCGACGATCAGGATCATCGCCCCGGCGCGCGTCGCCGTCGCCACGGTCTCCGAGGTGAGCCCCCCGGCGACCGCGACCGGGATCGGGGAGGCCTTGGCCAACCCCTCGAGCTCCTCGAACGGCGTCCGACCGGCCATCTGCATGTCGATGCCGATGTGCCAGCAGACGGCCGCCGCTCCGAGCTCCGCGACGCGCTTCGTCCGCGCCACCGGGTCGGCCACGTTGAGCAGGTCGACCACGACCTCGGCGCCGTACTGGTGGCCGCCCCGGACCGCCTCGGCGATCGTGTCGTCGTCGGCCGTTCCGAGGACCGTCACGAGGTCCGCCCCCGCCTTCGCGGCGATCTCGACCTCGAAGGCGCCGGTGTCCATCACCTTCATGTCGGCGACGACCCGGTGGCCGGGGAACGCCTTCTTCAGCGCCCGGACCGCGTCGAGCCCCTCGCTCTTGATGAGCGGCGTCCCGGCCTCGACCCAGTCGGCCCCCCCGGCGACCGCCTCGGTGGCCGCCTGGACGGCGCGGGAGAGGTTCTCGAAGTCGAGGGCGACCTGGAGCACCGGCCGCTCGAGCCGCATGCCGCGTCGAGGAGGGCCGAGTATAAACCCCCGGTCCGGCTCGCGCGGGGGTGGTGCCGCCGGAGCCCCTGACGATCCGTGCGATCGAGGGGGACGCCCGCGACCTCCCCGGCGTCGCGGCCGGTTCGGTGGAGCTCGTTGTCACCTCGCCTCCCTACCCGATGATCCCGCAGTGGGACGAATCGTTCCGTCGGTGGGGGGCGACGACCTACGCCGAGATGCACGGCCGCCTGGCGGAGGTGTGGACGGCGTGTTACCGCGCCCTCGTCCCCGGCGGCCTCCTCGCGGTCAACATCGGCGACGCGCTCCGGAGCGGCGACGATGGGTTCCGCCTCTGGCCGAACCACGTCGACGTGGAACGGGCGTGCGAAGCCTCCGGATTCCGGCCGCTCCCGTACATCCTATGGAAGAAACCGACGAACAAGCCGAACGCGTTCCTGGGTTCGGGGTTCCTTCCGCCAAACGCCTACGTTACCCTCGACTGCGAGTTCATCCTCCTCTTCCGGCGGGGCGCGTTGCGGCAGTTCCCCCGGGCCGACGCACGCCGCTTGGGCAGTCGCTACACCAAGGCCGAGCGGGATCACTGGTTCTCGCAGGTGTGGGAGGACGTTCGCGGGGCGCGCCAAGGCCCGAAGGGCCGACGCACCGGGGCGTTTCCCACCGAGATCCCGCGGCGGCTCATCCAGATGTTTTCCGTGGTCGGCGACCGGGTCCTCGACCCGTTCGCGGGGACCGGGACGACCCTGTGGGCCGCGCACGACCTCGGACGCCACGCGGTCGGGATCGAGGTCGACCCCGAGCTCGCGACGGCGCTGCGGAACGCGGCCGCCGACCGAGTTGAGCGCCCCCGCGCGTGATCCGATGCGCGCGTTCCTGTCTGTGGACGTTCCGGACCCCAGAGAGCCGCCTCCTTCCCCGTCCCGGTCCCACCTGACGCTCAAGTTCCTGGGGGAGATCTCGGAGGAGTCCGCGCGGCGGCTCGGGGTCTCGGTCCGCGAGAGGGTGGCGCCGCTCCGACCGTTCGATGTCGAGATTCGAGGCGTGGGGGCGTTCCCGGACGCCGAACGCCCCCGCATCGTCTGGGCGGGCGTCGGCGACGGGGCGGCCGAGCTCGCGGAGCTCGTCGGACGGATCGAGGAGGCCGCGGACTTTGTGGGACTCGCCCGCGAGCCGCGTCCGTTCACGGCCCACGTGACGATCCTCCGAGTCCGGGGACCGCGCGACGCGGAACGCGCGCGGACGTGGCTTTCCGAACCTCCGGACCGCTCGTTCGGCCGGACCACGATCCGCGACGTCGTCCTGAATTCGAGCTTGCTCCGCCGAGAGGGCGCGGTGCATCGGGAGGTCGACCGGTTCGCGCTGCGCGGGGTCGCATCGGATGGGATGTCGGGAGATTCCGATCCGCCGATCGCCCCGTCCGAGCACGATTAAGTAGGGTATCGCGCTCCGCGCGTCCGTGGTCCCGGGGTCCCGGATCCTGTCACCCCACCGACGGCCGGGTCGGCCGCCGGTCCGGCGACGTCGACTGACCCGCACGATTGGGGTCGTCGCGCTCTGTCTCCTCCTTGTTCTCTCCGTCCCAACTCCCCGCGGAGGGGGCCGAAACGTCGGCGGGGACTCCGGAAGACTCCCCCCGACCGCCGCCGCTTCGACCTTCGAGCGTCCGGCTTCTGTCGATCACGAATCGCCTCTCGTTGGACCGGCGGGCGCGGCCCCCGCCGAATCCGTCCTCGGGTCGGCGCTTCTCCGGGGGACGCTAGTCCCTTGGAACGACACCATCCTCCCCGGTCTCCGGTCCCCGTTCGACAACACGAACCCCGGGGCGATCGCCTTCGATCCCGCGCGGTCGCTCCTCTACGTCGTCGACTCCGGCACGGACAACGTCTCGGTCGTGAACACGACCCTGCCGGCCGAGGCCGGCGTCCTGACGTTCCCGGGTGCGTCGACGATCTCCTCGCTCGCTTACGACCCGATCAAGAAGATCCTGTACGCCGCCGAGCCCAGCCAAGCGGTGGTCGCCGAGGAGAACGTCTCGGGCAGCGGAACGAGCCTCTCGTCGATCTCGCTCACCGGCGCGCAGGACGTATTCTACGACGCCGTCAACAACACCCTGCTCGTCACGACCGGGAGCTCCGACACCCTCGCCGTCGTCAACACGTCCTCCCACACGGTCGGGGCGACGTACGCGGTCGGGCTCGACCCGACGGCGGTGGCGGCCATCCCGGGGACCGAGGAGGTGTACGTGGCCAACACGGGGGGCTCCAACGTCACCGTGCTGAACCTCTCCACCTCGGCCACGAAGTCGCTCCCCGTCGGCTCTGGCCCGAGCGGGGTCGCCTTCGATGCCGCGAACGGCCTCGTCTACGTGTCGAACGAGTGGTCCGGGAACGTCTCGATCCTCAACCCGGCCACGACGAACGTCACCGGCTCGATCTCGCTGGGCGGGGCGACGTCGCTCAGCGGGCTCGGTGTCGTGTACGACCCGGTGGACCGCGAGCTGTACGTGCCGAGCGCGGGCGGGAATTCTCCGCAACCGAACGTGACGGTGCTCGGCGGAACGAGCAATTCGACCGTGGCCACGATCCAGCTCCCCTACTCCTACGGTTTCCCGAGCCGATCGGCGCTCGACCCGGGGACCGGGGCCGTGTGGGTCTCCCAGTGGACGAACTATGGCGTGGCCGAGATCTCGACGAACGATACGCTCCGAGGAGTCATGCTCGGGATGCAGCCGGATTTCGTGGCGGCGGTCGACGGGCCAGGCACGGTCGTCGTCGGCGATTCCAACCAGGGCGTCGGCGCGTTCGATGCCGTGAGCGGGGGCGTGGCCCCCGAGTACGGTAGCGCCGGCGTCGAGACGACCGCCTCGATCTACGCGCCTCAGGCGGATCGCCTCTACCTCGTCACGTACGACGGCGCGCTGTTCGCGCTGAACACCTCGAACCTCTCGCAGGCGTTCCCGTCGGCCGGGACCGGCTACCCCGGGACCGGCGTGGCCTACGACCCGACGACGAACCGGGTGTTCGGCCTATCGATGAACTCGATGAATGTGACGGTGTTCAACGCCACGTCGCTCGTCCGGACGAACATCCTCAACATTCCGGGCGACTGGCGCACGGTGCAACCGTGGTCGATGACCGTCGACCCCGACCGCCAGGAGCTGTTCGTCGGAGAAGCCGGGCAGGTCGCGGTCTACAACAGCTCCACCCTCGCCTCCGTCGGCACGATCTCGCTGTCCGAGTTCACCGGGACCCTGACCTACGACTGGGGCGACGGCCAGGTGTACGCGAGCGTCAACTCCGGCAACGGGGGCCTCCTCTACCGGCTCGACGCGGCCAATCTCTCCGCGACCCTCGTGACCAACCTTGGGGGAAGCGGCGGCGCGTTCTGGCTCGCGTACTCGCCGATCACCGGCGACCTGTACGACGCCACGCTCGGAAACCGGACGGTCCTGATCGTCAACCCGGATACCGGTCGGATCGTCCAGAACATCTCGATCGCCGGGGCGGCCTGGTCGACGACCGTCGACCTCCAGTCCGGGGACGTGTTCGCCGCCGCGCCCTCGACCGGCGGGATCGCCGACATCGAGACCGTCAACGGGACCCCCCCGTTCGTCGCGGGGTTCTCCGCGAGCGCCGACCCGACTCCCGTGAACCAGTTCCTCGAGCTGGTCGCGAACGTGACCGGGGGGACCGCCCCGTACGAGCTGGACTACACCGGACTTCCGCCGGGATGCGTCTCCGCGAACGTGAGCGCGCTCGCCTGCGTTCCCACGCGCGGGGGAAACTTCACCGTCCACCTCCAGGTCGTCGACGCGGCCGGGGTGAGCACCAACGCGACGCTGTCGTTCGAGGTCGTGGCGCCTCCCGCCCCGTCGCTCCGCCTGCAGTCGTTCACCGGCGCGCCGTCGACGGTCGACAACGGCTCGACCGTCGACCTGAGCGTGGTCACCGTGACCAACGCCTCGTGGCTCTCCTACGCCTATAGTGGCCTCCCGCCGGGGTGCATGAGCGCGAACAGTTCGGATGTCCCCTGCCGATCCACGGAAGCCGGTACGTTCGACGTCTCCGTCACGGTCCGCGGACCGGACGGACTGGACAAGACCGCGAACGCGACGATCCACGTGCTTGTCGACCCCGCGTTCGCGAGGTTCTCGATGCTCCCGGACCCGGTCTCGGTCGGGTCGACCCTGACGGTCGTGGCCACGGTCACGGGCGGGGAATCGCCCTACACCCTCCAGTTCTCCGACCTCCCGACCGGCTGTTCGTCGGCGTCCAGCGTGTCGTTCCACTGCGTCCCCACGGCCGCCGGAACGTTCTCGGCCAGCGTTTCGGCGACCGACGCGCTCGGGTTCGCCTTCTCCGCGCAGGCGTCCGTGACCGTCCAGCCGCTCGTGCCGACGCCGGCCGTCGACCAGTTCGTCGTGTCGCCGGCGACCGTGACGGTCGGGAACTCGACGGAGTTCTACGCGAACGCGACCGGCCACGGCGCGTCCCTCACCTACGTGTACACCGGCCTCCCGGGCGGCTGCCGCTCGGCGAACACCACGCGCCTCGCCTGCGTTCCCCTCTCCCCCGGGTCGTTCACCGTGACGGTGAACGTGAGCGCGACCGGAGGCTCGAGCGTGACCGCGGTGACCAAGCTGACGGTTCGTCCCGCGCCGACCGGCCCGCAGCCGGTTCAGGGTGGGAACAATTCCACGGTCACCCCGGGCGGTTCCGTCGGGTTCTCTGGGGGTGTCGGGACGGAGCTGCTGGGGATCGGACTCGCCGTCGTGGCGGTCGCCCTCGTGGCCGGCGTCTTGCTGACGCGCCGTCGCCGCACCCCGCCGTCCGACGGAAACGACCCGGCGGAGCCGGAGCCGGTCGAAACGCCGGCCGACGTCGGGGAACCGGAAGGCCCGCCGGACGCGTGAGCCCCAGCGGACGTCCGCTACTCGGCGCGCCGACTGGCCCGACGGGCCCCGTCCGTCACCCACTTGCGCCAGAGGTAGAGCGTCGCGTAGCTTCCCCAGCCCGGGTAGTTCCGCTCCCCCCACGTCCGGGCCTCGGACTCGTCCGCCTCGCGCGGGACGGCCCCGTACGCGGCGAGCGCCACCCGGACCCCGAGGTCGCCGGCGACGAACGCATCGGGGCGCCCGAGCCCGCGGAGCACGGCGTTCTCCGCCGTCCACCGGCCGACGCCGGGCGCTTCATCGAGCGCGGCAACCACCTCCGCCGTGGGGAGTGCTTCGAGCGCCTCGACCGACCACCGCCCCGCAATTTCGTCGGCGGCGAGGGCGACGAGGCTCCGGGCCTTCGCTCCGGACGCCCCGTTGGCCCGAAGCCCGTCCACCCCGAGCGTGACGATCTCCGAGGGGGTCGGGATCCGGGGAACCGTGACGCCGTCCGCCTCGAGGTGCGCGCCGGCGGCGTCGATCAACCGCTTCTTGATCGCGCTCGCGGCGGACACGGAAACCTGCTGGCCGAGGATCGAGTGGAACAGCGCCTCGAAGACGGTCGCGTCCCTCGGGAGCCGAAGTCCCCGGAACGTACGGTCCGTGCCCGACAGGACCGGTTCGCCGCGAACCTGTCGGTAGAACTGCTCGATCGGGTGGTCGAGCGAGAACAGCGAGCGGACGGCCCGCCGCGTCTCAGCCGGACCCGGCCCGTACGCCGTCGCCCGCCACCGGGAGCCGCGCTCCTCGACCGCGAGCACCCAGGGCCGGTCCGACGGCCCCCAGGCGCGCAGGACGCGGTCGCCGTCCGACGCGAAGACGAGCGAGCGGCTGGAGTACTCGAGCTGGTCCCGCTCCTGCGGGAACGAGCTGAGCTTCGGCGGAACGAGCTCAACGACCGCCGTGGCCCGTCGAACGGGTCGGCGGACGTGGGGCCGATGGGCGGTCCGAGCGGTTTGTCTCATCGCCCGTGGCCGGACCGACAACGACACGATTAAGCCCCGCGCACCGCCTCTCGGGGAGGCCGCGCGGGCCGACCGGTGCGCGCGGCGGTGGTTGCGATGCCCGTCCGTCGTCGCCAGCGAGCCGTAGGCGTCCTCGGCCTCGCTCTCGTCCTCCTCCTCGCCGCCCACCTTCCGACATCCCCCGGTTCGCCGGCCGGCGCGCTTCGGGCTCCGCCCTCCGGTTTCCTCCCGGCGGCCTCGTGCACCGGGGCGAAGGTCCCGTCGATCCTCTCTGGCACCCTCGCGGACGAGGGCACGACCGTCCCCAAACCGAACGTGGGCAATGCGACCGTGTGGATCTCCGTCGAGGTCGAATCGAATCAGACCTCGAAGTACGGCACGACGCTCACCTGCACCCGGACGAACGCGAGCGCCGTGACGAACGCCTCCGGCGGATTCGTGCTGAACCTCTCCCTGCCGGGGACGACGTGCGGACCCACCGGATGCACCTCCTACTCGGGACCGTACACCCCGACGAGTTACCGGGTCGCCGGGGGCCACGCCCCGGGCTACTTCCTGTCGAGCGCCCGGACCGGCGCGACGGTCACGCTTGACTGGGTCGCGGCGCTCAGCTCGGCCACGACCTCGCCCTCGACCTACGCCACCGTGAGCCGCGATGCGGCGACCGTGCTGACGGCCTCGGCCTGGACCGGTGCGGGCGGACCCTCCACGGCGAACGTCACGTACGCGTGGTCGCTCGCGGGGACCGGCTGGATCTCGAGCGGGTCCTCCGGCCAATCGACGTTCACAGTGAACGGCACCTCCGCCGGGCCTCCGGGCACCGTGACCCTGTGGGTGAACGGCTCGTTCAACGGGACCCCGATCGCGCTCCCGCCGGTCCACCTCTACCTCGCCGCGGTGGCGACCGTCGTGGTGAGCGGGGAGTTCACGCCGAACTCGCTCGACGTCGGAGTACCGGCGACGGTCAGCGTCAATGCGACCGGCTCGGCCGGCTACGTCTACAGCGCGAAACTCTCGCCGGGACTGGGCGCGCGCGACCTGACGACCACCTGCCAATCTGGCGGAGCGTCGGGCGGCACGGTGGCCGTCGAGTGCGCCTTCACCGTCACGTACGCCGAGCCCGGCGACGCGCTACCGACGGTCACCGTCACGAACGGGTACTCCCCGGACACGTTCCCGTTCCCGCTGGTCAGCGTCTCCGATGCGCTGGCCGTATCGGTCGGACCGAACCCGGCGAACGCGTACGTCGGGACGAACGTGACGGTCGACGTGGGCGTCGTGGCCAACACCGGGACCGGACCGTTCGGCCCCGCCTGCCTATTGACGGGAGACGGCCGGTTCGTGTGCGACCGGAGCGCGGGCTCCTCCTGGACGATCCCGGTCTCGTACCCCGTCCCGGGCACCTACTCGGCGGTCGTCACCGTCGCCGATTCAGCCGGGACGAACCGAACGGTGCCGGTCGCGGTCGATGTCGCGGACCGCCCGACCGCCCCGTCGGTCGAGCTGAGCGGTGCGACGGTGTGGTTGGGGACCCCGGTGACGGCGACGGCCTCGCTCGCCGGGGGCGCCTTCCCGCTAGCGTACTGGTGGAATTCGAGCGCCCCCCGCGGGACGCTCTCGACGGGCGTGGTCGGCTCGGACGCGATCCCGAGCGTCACCTTCTCGCCGGGGACGACCGGCCCGGACATCGTGACACTGACCGTGCTGGATGCGCTCGGCACGCTCGTTTCCGGTACGGCGACCCTAACGGTCGGAGCGTCGGTCGTCGCCCTCAAGGCCACGGTGCCGCAGGCGAACGGCACCACCCCGGCCGGGTCCCCCATCGCCATCTCGCTCCAGGCGATCGACGCGCTCGGCCAGGGGATCGGCACGTTCGCGGCGGACGTCACGGTGCGCGTCGGGACGAGCTGCGGGGAGGTGTGGCTGAACGAATCGGGGGTTCCGGTCGCCCTGAACGCGGATCGGAGCGCGACGCTCGCCTCATCGAATTGGACCGGCGGACACCTCGCCCTCACGGTCGCGGCGTCGTCGACGGGCGTCTGCCCGGTCGAGTTCACGGGCGTCGGGGTTCCCGGCGACCTCGTCGTCGACCTCCCGATCTCCGTCGACGCCGCCGACCTTTCGCTCACGGCGCCGCAGTACGTGCATCCGGGCAGCACGGACAACGCCACCCGGTACCGGATCGTCGACGAATTCGGCAACCCCGACCCGTCGGGCTACGTGATCGTCCAGACCGCGTTCGGTTCGGTCCGGACCGATATGGACTCGCCGATCCGCGATGGGAACGGGGGACCGACCGTATGGGTCAACTTCTCCGCGACCAGCTCGGGGAGCGGCACCCTCACGGTGCTGAGCGAAACGAACCGGTCCCTGCTGACGGCCCGCATCGTCGGACCTTCGACGCCGGCCGGCGTCTCGACAGGGGAGCTCGGCGCGCTCGCGACGCTGGCGATCGTCGTCGGCGTCGGCGGGTGGCTCCTCGTGACCCGACGCCGCCGGAGCGCGGGCGGGACGGCGGTCGGCCCGGAGGACCCGGACGAACCGCTTCGACGGCTCGCCGAGGGGCGGTCCCACGTGCTCTCGCGGCTCGCCTACGACCGGGACACCGACCTCGCCGGCGCCGCCGAAGGGTTCCCCGGAGCCCCGCCGGACGCAGCCGAGCTCGCCGAATGGGTCGGCACCCTCGTGACCGAGGGGCTCGTCCGAGCGTCGGTCGGCCCGGACGGTCGCCCGATGTTCCGGCTCGGTACGCCCGACGACCGCGCCGCGGGCCCGCGGGTCGAGGTCGACCTGCTCGCCCTCGAGGCGGCGCTCGCCCGTCGCGACATCGACGCGGCGCGGCCGGACGACGAGCCCGGGCCCCCCGCGTAGGGCGCTACGGGTCCCGGCCGACGAGCTCGTAGTACCGGTACGCGGCCTCGCCGGCCCCGAAGCAGTACTGGATCGTCGTGTGGTCGCGCTTCAGCTCCGCGACGGCGGCCCGGACCCCCTCGGTCGACCGGCCCTTGTGGAGCAGGTCGTCGAACAGCCCGGCGATCCGGTCCATGTCCGGCTCGGTCATCCCGACGCGCGTGACCTCCGGCGTGCCGAGCCGCACGCCGCTCGGGTGCTTCGGGCTCGCGTCGCCGGGGAGGAGGTTCTTGTTCGCGATCAGCCCGGCGTCGGCGAGCCGCTTCGCGGTCGTTTCGCCACCGCCCTCCTTTGCCATCCGGACGGCGATCGTGTGCGAGCGCGTGAAGCCGAGGTCGGCGGCGAGCACGTCGAACCCCCGCCGGTGGAGCGCTTCGGCGAGCGCGCGGGCGTTCGCCACGGTCTGGTGCGCGTAGGCGGCCCCGAACGCGACCTGCTCGGCGAGGGCGACGGCGAGCGCCGCCATGGTGTGGAGGTGGTGATTGCTCGTCACGCCCGGGAACGCCGCCGACTCGAGCTTCGGCACGATCGCGGGGTCGCTCGTCTCCCCGAGGAGAATCCCGTGCTGGGGGCCGGGGAGCGTCTTGTGGGTCGAGGCGGAGATCACGGTCATCCCCTCCCGGAGCGGGTCCTGGAACTCGCCGCCGGCGATCAGGCCGAGGACGTGGGCGGCATCGTACCACCCGACCGCGCCGACCTCCTCGAGCGTCGGGGCGATCTCCGAGAGCGGCATCGGGAACAGGAACAGAGAGAGGCCGAACAGCGCGAGCTTCGGCTTCGCCTCGCGGAGGACCTTCTTCGTCCCCTCGACGTCGATCGTCATCTTCGCGGCGTCCCACGGGTAGTAGACCGGCTTCACCCCGCGCAGCCCGAAGGCGCCGAACGCGGCGCTCGAGATGTGCGCCCCGTCGGCGAGCCGCGCGGTGCCGACCGGGTCGCCCGGCGCGGCGAGCGCCTTCAGGACCGCGAGGTTCGCGACGGTGCCCGAGATCGGCCGAACGTCCGCGAACGAGCACTTGAAGACGCGGCGGGCGAGCGCCAGGCAGGTCCGCTCGACCTCGTCGACCTGCTCGTTCCCTTCGTAGTACCGCTCCCCCGGCTTCCCCTCGGCGTACCGGGAGTGGAAGTCGCTGACCATCAGCTCCTTCGCGTACGGGGACAGCAGGTTCTCGCTCGCGATCAGGGGGATCGAGGTCTCGAACCGGGCCGAATGCGTCCGGACGGCGGTCCGGAGGGACTGGACCGTCGCGGCCATCTCTGCCTGCACCGCGTCCCGCTTCCCCGTCAGACCCACCCACCCCTCCATTTCCAGTGGAGATTCCGGGGGGAAAAGGGTTGGCCGGCCACGGCCGGACCCGGGGGGCTCGACCGGCCCCATATACGAGACCGAGCTCGCCCTTCCCGATGGGTCCGGATACAAAGCGGTCGGACCTGTCCACCTCCTGGCCGACCCAACGTCGGTTCACGGTGTTCTACCACGACCTCGACGTCCTCGGTCATCTCAATCACGCGGTCTACTTTCCCTACATGGAGACGCTTCGCTGCGACTACTACCTCCGAACGATCGGCTCGCTCGATCCCTCCCAACTCGACATCATCCTCGCCGAAGCCAGCTGCCGATACCTCGCTCCCGCCTTCTACGGCACCGAGATGATCGGAGAGGTCGCTCCCTCCTCTCCCCTCGGTCGTACGAGCTTCTCTCTCCTCTATCGCTTCCGGGATCCGAACGACGCTACGAAGGTATACGCTCGAGGTCGTACGGTCGTCGTCTGCTACGACTACGCCACGAACTCGAAGAAGGAGATCCCGAAGGACCGGCGCGAGATCCTCGAACGGGATGGGGTCGACCCCGCTTCCGAGGGTTGGTAGGTCCGACGCGTGCGGACGGCCTGCTTCGGCGGAAAACTTCCAGTGGAAATGGGGGGGTGGGGGGGTTTGGACCCCCGCACCCCGTGCTAGGCCGGCAGGATGGGTGCCCGGAACAACAGTACGTGATTCTCGACCGCTCCTCGGCCCCGTCGCCCCATCAGCGTCGACGGGTCACGGTAAGGCTGCTCCCGTCAGGACCTAACCCGGTGCCCGTGATGGATACCCGCTAGGGCGCTCCTCCGAGCGCTCGTCGCGGGACCCGCGGCCCGATGGAACAGAGCGTCTGCAGAGACGATCGAGACGTACCGCTCCTCCGAACGTCGCTCCTGCCTGTCACCCCCGCTGAGGACGGTTTCGGTGTAAAAGGGGACGCCCAACCCCCCGGTCTAGCCTAGCGAACGAACGACCGTCCGACCGTATTTATAGCCAAGTACGCCGCCCCACGGCCTGGGTTCGCTCCTCACCGGGGGGAATCGCGGCCCGTGAACGCCGTCGTCCGCTCGGCCCCCGCCCCGACCCTCCGGGTGCCGAGGAGCAACAGTCCCCGCCGGTCCCCGAGCGGGTCCACGTACCCGCTGGCGGAGACCGACAGGCTCCGCTCCTCGCCTCGGGGCGGGTGGACGATCGCGTCGACCACCGACGCCTCGCCCGTCTGGACGGTCCGCCGGACCGCCTCCACCGAGGGAGACGCCATCGAGAACCGGGTCTCGATCGGCGTCCCGACCAGCTCCTGTCGCGGGACGCCGGTGAGGGCGACCGCCTGCTCGTTCACGTCGGTGATGCCGAGCCTCGCATCGACGACGAGCAGGGGGGCCGCGGTGGCTTCCACGAGCCGGCGGTTGTACTCTTGGGAATCCCGAAGTCGTTGCTCCAAGGTTCGACGATCCGGCATGGCCTCGTGGTGACATTTTCGCCGGGCGGGTAAGACTCTCCGTGAGAGGACGAATAGGAGGTATCCCCCGCTCGCCGTCGACGCCGGGACCGGCCCCGGGCGGCTTCGATGGGCCGTCCGGCAGGTGTAAATTCGGCGGCGTCCTCTCGACGGCGTGTCGGGCGCGGGCCGGCCCGGCCGTGGCACGTCCGGACGCCTCGCGCTCGCCGTCGTCGCCGCGGCCGCCGTCGCGGTCCTGCTGCTCCCGGGCGGGGCTTGGGGCGGTCCCCCGAACCGCGCTTCGGGCCACCTAACGGCCGAAACGGCCGCCCGACCTGGGGCCTTTGATTCGATCGGCGGTTGGGTGAGCCTCGGGGGGTCGGAGAACCGCTCCGGGTACTCGGAGCTCGGCGGCCCGCTCTCCTCCACGAACGGCAACACGTTCTGTCCCTCGAGTTTCCCGATCCAGGCCGGGCCGGTCGCCGCCGGGGCGCTCGCGTTCGTCGCCGACACGCTCGGCAACGTCTACGCGATCAACCGGACGAACCTCGACAACGGCGGCGGGAACGGCACCGTCGTCTGGTCCGCCTCCGTCGGCGGGGCCCCCACGACGCCGGACGTGAGCTCCGGCCTGCTCGTGATCGGGGACGACGTCGGCGCGGTCTCCACGTTCGACCCGACGACCGGGGAGACCGACTGGACGAAGAACCTCGGGGAGGGCCGGATCGTCAGCGGGGTCGCGGTCGTTCGCGGGACGATCTTCGTCGGCACGGGCGGCGGCTCGGTGACGGCGTTGAGCCTCTCGCAGGGCGCCGTGAACTGGACGACCCAGCTCGACAGCCCGGTTTCCGGCGCGGTCGCCGTCTCGGGGGGGATCGTCTACGCGGCCACGATCTCCGGCCACCTCTACGCGCTCGCGGCCGCGAGCGGGTCGCGCCTCTGGACGACGACCATCGGGGGCGCGCTCGGCACCGGTCCGGCGGTCCTCGGCGACCGGGTCGCGCTGGCGGACAACGCCTCCGCGGTCGCGGTCTGGAACGCGTCGGACGGCGCCCTTCTGTGGCGATGGAACGGCTCGGTGGCGTTCCCCGGCGACCGGATCGAATCGAGCCCGGTGATCACGCCGACGACCGTGTTCGTGCACACGCACGAGGCGAACCTGTACGCCTTCAACGCCTCGTCGGGAGCGCTCCGGTGGAACCAGTCGAACCTCGAGTACGCCTCGGGGTACCCGGCGCTCTCGGAGGCGGCGGCGACGTCCACGGTCGTCTACGTGTACGACGCGACGGAGCAGCTGAAGGCGATCTCGATCACGACCGGCCGGGTGCTCTGGCGCGCGTCGTACTACACCGCCGGCTACGGCCCTGTCGCGATCGACTCCGGCGAGGCGATGATCGGCGACGAGACCGGATGCGTCCACGTTGTCGGCCACGCGGGCGTCGGGATCGCCTGGCCGGTGGAGGGGCGGGTCACCGACCCGAACGGGACGCCGCTCGGCGGCGTCGGCATCTTCACCGGGGTGTCGACGAACACGACGAACGCCTCCGGCGGGTTCTTCCTCCTGCTGCCGAACGGGACGTACGACGTCGCGTTCGCGCGCTCGGGGTACGTCGAAGAGTACGTCCCGCTCGCGGTGTCGGGGCCGGTCGCCGGGCTCTCGATCGTCATGCCGTTGTTGACGCTCTACTTACTTGATGCGGCGGTC
>DASYOF010000207.1:0-2374 GCA_036007995.1 Thermoplasmata archaeon | reverse complement strand
CCCCGGTTGCACCGCGGGGCTCCCCTGCCCCGCCGGCACGACTTATGTCTGGAGCGTGGCCCCGGCGACGGTCGGCGCCCTCTCGTCGGACTTCGGGCCGACGACCGAGCTCACCGCGGGGACCGCCAACGTGACCGGCTGGGTGAACGTCTCCGGGACCTTGAACGGGGTCGTCATCGCCGCCGCCTCCGTCACGGTCTCGGTGGAGACGGCGACGCCGGTGCTGGTCGGCGTTTCCATCGCCCCCGTGAACCCGTCGATCACGGTCGGCGGAGTCGAACTGTTCGCCGCCACCCCCTCGTGTTCCCCGGCGCCGTGCCCGAGCGGGGCGGTCGTGTCCTGGGCGGTATCTGGCGCGGTCGGGACGCTCTCGTCGACGACCGGCCTCAGCACCACGTTCACGGCCACGACCGCGGGCAACGGGACCGTCTACGCGAACGCCACGCTGAACGGCCATTCCGCGCACGGTTCGACGGCGGTGTCGGTCACGAACCCGAAGCCGACCGGGGGCACCAACTCCACCCCGACGCCGCTCTACGAGAACCCCCTCCTATGGATCGCCGTCGTGGTGGTCCTGGTCGTCCTGGTCGCGGCCATCGTTCTGATGCGCCGCCGACCGGGCGCGCCCGCCGAGCCCGCGGCGACCCCGTCCTCCGGAAGCTCCGAAACGCCACCCGACGGCGAGTAGAGCCGCGATCCGATCGCGCGAGCGGGGGGGGCGGAGCCGTCGTCCCGGTCGGGCGTCAGGCGATCGCCGAGGGGGGCCGTCGGGCGGGAGCGGGGGCGGTGACCTCGACGGCCGCCGCTTCGGCCGGCCCGCCGGTCGCGGCCATTCGCTCCCGGACGATCCCGTCGTAGACCGCCTCGAGCCGGCGCGACCCTTTCGCCCCGATCCAGCCGGCCTCGACGAGCTCGTGCAAGCCGGCGCTGAGCCGCATCGGCAGGTCGGGGTCGAGGAGGACGTCGGCGCCGCGGACGATCTCGAACGCCGCGTGGGCGAGCCAGGGGTCCGTGGCGAGCGCGTCCTCGAACGTCCGCCGGAGCGCCCCGTTGAAGTGGGCCGTCCGCGGCTCGAGCGGGAGGACCGTGCCGCCGAAGAGCCCCTTCAGGGCCGAACCGAGGTCGCCGCCCGAGCGGAGGCGCATCGGGGGGAAGACGCTCCCCCGGAGCCCGTGGGGCCCGCGGAGGAGGGCGATCCAGAGCGGGAACCAGATCACCCGGACGCTCGGCGCGGAGAGGGGCGCGAGGAAATACTGCTGGAGGAGGTCGCGCTGCTGGGCCCGGGCGGCCAGATGGCCGTCGACCGCCGACACGACCTCGTGGCCGACACCGGCGAGCTGGTCGCGGAAGAGTTCCCGGCCGGCGAGCTGCTCGGCCTGGTCGTGCTCGACCGCCGTGACCCGGCCCATGAGGGCCATCACCGCGGCCCGTTCGCGCTCGTGGACGGCCTCGAGGCGCTCGAGCGACTCCCGGATCGCCCGATGGGCGTCCCGGACCTCGGCCGCCGCCCGGCGCCCCCGGGCGAGGTGGGGGGCCGCGTCGGCCCCGCGCTCGACCGAGCGGGCGGCGAGGAGGTCGGCGGTCCGCTGCTCGATGATGCCGCGGGCGACCGCGGCGTGGCTGACCCGGACGACCTCCGACTCCCGCCGCGTGTCGTTGAGGACCATGCCGTGGAGCCGGTCGGACTCGCGGGCGAGGTCGTGGCGGGCGCGGTCGAGCCGGCGTTCGCCGTCCGCCCGAAGGAGCTCGGTCTCCGCGTCCGCCTCGACCAGGGCGTTGCCGAGCCGGTCGGCGACCTTCGCCTTCAGCGTATCGAGGTGCTGGAGGTCCGCGCCGAACCGGTCCATCCACCGACCCATCTGGTCGACGGCGGCGACGTACCACGCGTAGTCGTGCCGCGCCGGGAGGAACCCCGGATGCGGGGACTGCGGCTCGCGCCGGAACTCCGCCTGGGCGAGGACGTCGAACAGGAGCGGCGGGTCGACCGGGAGGAACCCCTCGACCGCCAGGACCTCCGCACCGGGGTCCTCCGAGAACCTCGGGCGCAGTCCCTCGAGCGTCTGGAGGAGCTCGGTGGGGGTCGCGGGCCGTTCGAGGCTGGCGTGGATCGGTTCGAGCGGGGGAAGGAGCGAGTACCGGAACGACCGGCGCCAGACCCCCGTTCCGTCGAAGATCGCGACCCGGCCGGGCACGGGAGACGGCACGACGACGAGCGGCCAGAAGACCGACGCGACCGCTTCCAGGGATTCGCTCGACCCGATGTGGAGCCGCTGCGAGAGGCCGGTCCGTTCCGCCTCGATGCTCGCCAGGATCGTGGCGAGGACGACCGTGTCGGGGAGCTCCTGCGGCTCGCCGGACGGGTCGACGCCCAAGG
>DASYOF010000206.1:0-2434 GCA_036007995.1 Thermoplasmata archaeon | reverse complement strand
GCTGCGAGGATCGTCCGGAGGAGCCGGCCGACGGGAGTCCCGGTATCGATTCCCTGGTCGGTTACGACGACGCGAACGCGATAACGCTCGGCAAGGCCGTAGAACTCGAGAAGGCCGATCACTGACCGGCCGAGTCGGTCGAGTTTGGTGACGAGCACCGCGGAGATCTCGCGCGCCTCCATCGCCGCTCGGAGGCGGTCGAATGCGGGTCGGTTGTCGAGGGATCCGGAGACCCCGTCGTCTACGTAGACCCGCTGCGGGGGGACGAGGAAGCGGAGCCGGCTGGCCTCCGCAAGCAGGAGGGCAACCTGGGGAGCCGTCGTCTGGTCCGATGTGCTCACGCGCGCGTAGACCGCAGCGACCTGGGAGGTTGCCTCATCTACAGGGACCAAATTGCTCTTTGGGACATGGGGGTCGACGGCGGGGAGCCCTGGATTGCGACTGAGCGAACTCACCCGCTCGTTTTCGTTAGCGCATTCGGGGGGAGCGCTATTGCCGAGGCGGTTTGGATCTACGTCGGGTTCACCGTTTTCATACCGGAGTACGGCGTCCCCGACACGGTCCTCCTCGAAGTCGGTGGTCCCGCGCTGTTCGCCGTGATGTCGGTTTTGAGTTGGACGACTTTTCGCCCCAACGCTGTCCGCGTCTCCCCCGAGGGAGTTGAGCTTCGAAGGTCGTTCGGATCGGTGTTCAAGATTCCAGCCGAGAAGGTCACCCTCCGCGAGCGGCCGTCGGGGGGATTTGGAGTCGTCCAGTACGGGTCCGGGTTCGGCTACATTCTGAGCCCGAACCAGTTCGCCGCCGCAAGGCGATTCTTCCCTGTCACCAATCCCGCCACCGGGGTCTCCCCCCGCCCGCTCTCCTGACGCTCGCACGGTGATCACGACGCCTGCGGCAGGTCTGCGAGCCGCCTCTTTAGAGTGGAAAAATTGACCGGGGACGCCTCGACCCCGAGCGAACGCCGCCCGAGACGGTAGGCAACCCGAAGCGTCGTTCCGCTCCCTACAAACGGGTCGAGGATCGAGTCTCCCGGTTTGGTCAAGGCGGCAACGAGCGCCCGCGTGAGGTCCTCTGGCTTGGCCGCGTACAGGTCGCCGGTCCGCGCCGGTGCCTGGAAGATCACGTTGACCGGAAATCCGTAGCCAGGAGTCCGTTCAGGAACCTTGCCGCTCCAGCCTCCGCGGGCCTGGTGTTTCGGGGCGGAGCGACGCGGTAGGTGCCCTCTGTCGTCAGGGCCGACGGGGCGCACAGGATCACGACGACCCAAGCGGCAACTACGGCCGCGCCCGCGATCCGGCCTTCACTCCGCACGGTGGCCGGTTCGGCGAACGCCCAGGGCGCGAAGAAGGTTGCGACGAGTCCCGCGGCTGAAACCGCGATCCGGCCCCGGACGCGTCCCGGCTTACCCCTCGAAAGCCGCCCGCGGTTAGGCAGCTCCCATCTGGTCCCTGGGTTCGTCGACGTTGCCGCCAGGTTGGGCGCGATCCGTCGGCGCCTCGGCGGTAAAATCGAGGGCCATTGGGACTCCGTACCGGAGCTGGCTTTGGGTGATCCCGAACCTCGCGAGGAATCCGGCTTCCCTTCTCCGATCGACCCGTACCGCCCCCGCTGCCCCAGGCACGGCCGAGAGGGCCGCCCGGGCCGCCTTGACTCGTCCACGGAGGTGACGGAGCCTCCGCTCCGCGGCGCGCTCGTCGGCCTCCCGGGAGTCGTCCGGGAGACCGCTCATCGTGGCCCAGATCGTGAATCGGGAAGGAATAGGGGCCTCCTCGCCCTCGTCCTCGGCCCCCTCGCGGTAGGCCCTCCGGGCCTCGGCGCGGGTCCGGGAGCCGTCCCGGGAGGGCCCCCGGGAACTCCCGGCCGCGCGGGGCCTCAGTTCGGGGGGCTTCGGCCCCTCCGGGGGTGCCGGGGCCGCCTCCGTCGCGAACGCCTCGATCGGGTGGACGACCTGGGCACGGACGCGCAACTCGCGCTCGAGGACGATCTCCTCCCCGGCGCGGATCGTGCCGTGCCACGCGTGCGTCGCGGGGTCCCAGCGGAGGCCGAAGCCGCGGAGCTGGTCGCGGACCTCGAAGGTCCGGGCCGTCCCAGGGACGCGGACGTGGCGGCAGGAGGCGGTGGCGAGGTCGGCGGGGGCGAGCTCCGAGGCGCTTCGCGCGCTCATCGCGGTCATCGATGCGGAGCAAGCGCGCAGGCCGCCCGAGGGGCGGTGCGAGCCCCGAGGGCGGCCGTCCTCCCATCATGCCGCCGGGGCGAGCGAGTCTGCCGCAACGCCAGTCCGAGCGAGCCCCGGCTGGCATGATGTGGAGGGCGCGCGGTCGAGGACCGACCGCGAGGAACGAACTGAGAGGCCGGAATCGTAGCCGAGAAGCAAGCCCGAATCTGGTCGGACTAAATCGCGGGCCACCCGGTGGCGCGAAATCCGAGACCGTGG
>DASYOF010000205.1:0-3829 GCA_036007995.1 Thermoplasmata archaeon | reverse complement strand
ATGGGGTGGAGGCCGTCGGTGATGACGGTCGGGTACCCCGTGAGGCCGTAGAACGCGCCGCGGGCGTCGGTGGATCCGTCCGGCGGAACGTACCCGTCGCCGCACGGCCCGGTGCCGGGGGCGAACTCACAGCCGTGCAATTCGGCGATGTTCAGGACGTTGTGGCTCGTGTTCTGGTCGAACTGGTAGAGCGACTGGGCTTCGGCGGGGCAGTGGGGGCACCAAACGCCGGTAAACGTCTCGATCAGCACGGTCCGGGGGTACCCGGTCATCGGGGTCGGCACGAGCGGCGCGGACCCATGCGAAACGGAAGGAGCGACAACGGAGACGGACCGTTCCAGCGGGGCGGTCGTCCAGCGGGTCGAGCCGGCGGCGAACGCCGGCGTGGCGAGAAGGCCCGCCACCATGATCGTCAGCAGCACTATCGCGGTGGTCGCCCCTTTGTTCTTCATCGTTCCTCCAATCTCCTTACGGGTGTTCGAGCGCGGCGCGGCCGAGGGGTCCGACGTCGATCCGACTGGCCACGGGGGTCCTCCCCGCCGTGTCTCCGGTGGGGAATCCTAGCGTCCGTTCGGCCACCCGAACGGCCCCCTCCGCGGAGCCAATCTCCGTCTCGTCCCCTCGGTCGTCCATCCCGATTGTCGTCAGATGCGGGGCCTAGGGGGCACCCCTACTTAAGGGTCAAGTCGGCGCCGGTGGTCCCGACCCTCGTCGTAGACGGTGGGACGCACCGGACCCCGTGCCAGGGACCTGAGCGAGGCGTCCCGAAATCGGCCGAGGGGGACCGGACCCGAGCCCGGGCGGAGGTTGGTCCCATGCCGAATCAAGCGGCGTGGTCCGCCCCGGGCCGCTCAGCTGGTATCGAACGGCTCCAGGTAGATCGGCTGGACCACGCGCACCGAGGCGGAGACGCTCGCATTCGTGTTCTCCACGATCAGGTCGTACGGCCCGTCCCCCAGGATCACCTGCTGGATCGATGTGGTCGCAACAGGTCCAGTCGACCAGTTGTACGTCGCCTCCGCGGGCGAGCCCGCCGACGGGTCGGTCCCGTAGGTCGAGTTCGTCCCCGACCAGTTCCCGTAGCCCGAGGACGGGATGATCCAGAAGCGGACCGGAACGGTGCTGTGGAACGCTCCAAACGCCTGGGCGTCCCCGTCGGCGTCGAACCAGACCGCCTCGAAGTGGCCGGCGGCGACCCCCCAGACGGTCCCATTCGACAGGATCACGGTCGCGTCGCTGCCTCCGCCCCCCGGAGGTGAGTTCCCGCTGCTCGACCCGGGAAAACCGGGAAGTCCCCCGGGCCACGCGGGAACGCCCGCGACGGCCACCCAAAGGACGATCACGACGATCACTCCGAAGATCGCGCTTAGGACCCAGGGAAGGTTCGAGCGCCGTCGAACGTGCTCGGTGGCCGCATCCGGCGCCGCCGCGTCGTCGACCGGCGGGGTGCCGGGAGAGGGATCGTCGGAATCGGGGTCGAGCTCGGGCCCAGTCTCCGGCTCCTCCCCGTCCATCGCGACGAAATATCGACCGGGCGGGGTATATCCTTGCCGCCGGCGGCGAAAGTTCCCCGGAGAATGAGCCGAGCCCGGTTTCCTGGATTCTTCCCTGGGCTATCCCGGGGGAGGACCCTCCGGCCCCGGCTCCGGGGCCGACTCGGGGGTCGGCTCGCTCGCCGCCTCGGGCTCTTCGGGGGGGACGGAGCCGCCCCCGCGACGCGAAACGACGACGGCGACGACCGCCGCCACGACGACCACGACCGCGATCGCGGCGAGAATGAGGTCGAGGATCGGGATCCCCCCCGAGGAGGGGGCAGGGTGCGTCGTGACGCCCGGCGCGACATTGAACACCACCGACGAGGAGTTGGTCGTGCCGTCGAAGAACGCGGTCAGGATCACGGTCAGCTGGCCCTCGTCGAAGAAGGAGACGGTCACCGTGCGGCCGTGGGACGAGTTCAGGGTGCCGTTCGTGATCGGGGCGATCGTCCAGTTGAGGAGTGTCCCCGACCCGAGCTGGACGACGCCGAGGCTTTCGACGCTCGCCGACAACGAGACGTTGTCCCCGAGAGTGGCGGCTTGGGTGGTGCCGCCAACCGGCGAGCCGCTCGCGAGGTCGATCCCCGGGGTCACGGGAGGTGGCGCCGCGATCACCGACGTGTTCACCGAAACGATCGCTCCGGTCAGGTCCTGGAACTGGACCGTGACTGTGTACGTTCCGGCGTGGTCGGGGGTGCACGCGAGCCGGGTCGTATTCGCGCTCGGGCACCCGGGCGGGAGGCCGGAGTACGAGATGTTGTACGGGAGGTAGCCGCCCTTCGCGGAGGCGGTCAGCGTCGTAGTCTGGCCGACCACGAGCGACGACGGGGACGCGCTGAGCGACGGCGTCGAGAGTCCCTGGCCGAGAAGGTACAGGAGCCCGGTCGACTGGCCGGCGACCCCGATGAGACCGCTGTCGTGCAAGAACGCGAGTCCGCCGAGGCGAGCGCTGAACCCCGAGACGAATTGCTCGTTCAGCAGGGATGCGGCGTTGAACGATTCGACCTGCCCACCGATCTCGGACGCCTTGTCGTTCTCCGCGACGTACGCCCGGTGGTTCAGCGGGTCGAACGCGACGCCGGTCGCGTTCTCCTGGAGGATGGCCGTGCCGAGCACGGTACCCGTGGTCGGGTCGACGGCGTCCAGCGTCGAGGCCGAGTCGGTGGCGACGAGAATGGTCTTGTCGACGGGATCGTACGCGAGGCCGACCGCCGGGCCGTCCAGTCTCGAGCTCCACGCGACGGAGCCGTTGGCCACATCGACGCCGAAGAGCTGGCCCTGGCCGGGGTCGGTGACCGCGACGGTCGTCGAGTTCGGCAGCACGAGGACGGCCGCGTACTGCCCGGCCTCGATGTTGTAGCTCCCCGGGAGGATGGAGACGTTCGTCGTGGCGAGGATCGTCAGGTCCGAGAGGCCGTACTGCCGGAGCTGAAGCACCCAGTTCGTCCCGTTCGAGGTGACCTGCGAGACGTCGATCTGCGCGCGCCCCCCGTCGACGGCGAAGCTCAGCGGGGTCGGCCCGCTCGGTAAGAATTGGAACGTTCCGCTCGACGACCCGTCGGGGATCGTTTCCACGCTCGCGTTTCCGCCGGAGGAGCCGGCCGCTACGGACCCCTGGGACAGGACGAGATCGCTCGAGATCGTCGACGCGCCGGTCACCGCCACCGGCTGGGAGCCGGACGGCACGACCGACGGCGACGTGAGGTTGGCACCGTCCAACGACCGGACCACCTGGCCGACGAGGTCGTTCGTCCAGACCGTGCCGGTGAGGGGGTCGTCGTACACGGTCGTCGCCTGCCCCCCGGACCGCAGGGAGGCGAGAGCGGCGAACGTCGACGCCTCGACGGAGAACGTGCGGTCCGTGCAAAAGTCCGTGATGTACACGGCGCCCGGGGCCGCGGCGAAAGAGAGCCCCTCGGGGCACGCGCCCTGAGCCGCCACGCCGAGCGAGGCGCCGGTGGTGGGGACCAGGGCGAGGACCTGCGGCCCGACCGTCGTCAAGATGGCGGCCGCGTCGGGGTCGTAGGCGAACGACCAGAGTCCAGGGCTCGGCCAGCTCTCGCCTTGTTGGAAGAGGACCGCGTGCGTCGTGTCCCCGATCCCCTCGAGCTGGGTCCCTCCCGTCCCGTTCGGCCCCCCGACGACGAGGGCGCCGTCGTTCGGATCGACCACGCCGGCGGTCGGGGAGAAGCTGAGGGAGAGGTTGGTGAACGGGTCCAGCGAGGTCGCGTTGACGACCGTGACGGTCCCCCCGATCTCGTTCTCGACGAACATCGCCTTCGCAGCGGGGTCGT